>NZ_CP058561.1:312559-625119 GCF_018141425.1 Vallitalea guaymasensis | reverse complement strand
GGTAAAGATAATAAGCTTATCATAGATAATCTAATATGGCTATCAAATAATTATAAAGGCAAATTATCTGTAAGATATCCTTATATTCCGGGATGCAATGATGATACTGATTCAATAAAACAATTTTTAGATTTCATCCAGACATTAGATAATATTAGAGAAGTTGTTTTCTTACCCTATCACAGACTGGGAATGCCAAAGTATGAAGGCTTAGGAAGAAAATACGAGATGGGTGATATGAAGTCATTAACCACAAGTGATCTACAGTGTATTAGTCATATGTTCAAAGATTATGATTTTCATTTTAAAATCTTATAACATAAAAAATACAAGGGAGGTTAATATGAATACTATCAAAAATATTATTTCGTTAGATTGTGGTAATTCTTCTTACAGAGTTGTTCTTGGTAAGTACGATGGTAATAAAATTACAACGGAAGTTATTGCACAAGAATCTAATGGTATGACCAAAGTACAAGATTATTATTACTGGGATTTGTATAAGATATTCGATTTTTTTATAAAAAGTCTGAAAGAAGTGCTGGGGAAAGTGGATAAAATTGATTCTATTGGCGTTTGTACCTGGGGTGTGGATTTTGCATTATACGATAAAGACAAAAATATGCTAAGTAATCCATTAAGTTATAGAAATACAATCGGTGAAAAATCATTGAACAATCTTTCAAAAGATGAAAAAGATAAAATGTTTTATGACACTGGTATACTATGTGACAAAATTAATTCCGTGTTCATGCTCAATGGAATAAAGGAAAAAATGCCTGATATTTTTGAGAAAGCAGATAAACTGCTTATGATACCCGATATTCTTAATTATATGTTGACAGGAGTAATGATAAATGAACCTAGCGAGTTAAGTACAACACAATTGTTAAGTTCTATTACAAAAGATATCAGCTTAGAAATATGTAACAAATTTGGTATCCCAAAAGAGTTGTTTAGTGAAATAGGTGTACATGGTGATACTATAGATAATCTACTTCCTTCAATAAAAGATGAATTAGGTATTGATTATGATATTCCAGTTATTCTTGTACCTTCCCATGATACTGCTTCTGCAGTTGTTGCAATACCGTCAATGGATGATAATTTTGCATTCATAAGTTCAGGTACTTGGTCATTGATAGGTGCAGAATTAGATGAACCTGTAGTTACAAAAGAAGTGTTGGAAAGTAATTTGACCAATGAATTAGGTGCATTCAATAAGATAACCATATTAAAGAATAGTGCAGGAATGTTCATTATTCAGAGAATAAAAAAAGAATATGATGAAATTACAAAAAGAGATAATTCATGGGAAGAAATAAATAATATTGCGGATATGTACCAAGGGGAAGTGCCACTTATTAATATTAATAATATCAGATTTTTTAATCCAGAGCATATGGGTAATGAGATACATAATTATTTGGTAGAGACGAATCAGCATAAAGGTAAATTTGATTGGAGTATTGTAATAAAAGCAGTTCAGGAATCAATGGCTTGTTGTTACGCTCAAACAATAAATAGTCTTGAAAAAGTAATAGGGAAAGAGTTCAAAGAGATATTTATTGTTGGTGGCGGCTCAAAAAATATTGTAGTAAATGAATTGACTGCAAAAAGAACTGGAAAAAAAATTATTGCTTGTAGTAAAGAAAGTACATCTCTTGGCAATATTGTCGTTCAAATTAAGCATTTTAAAAAAGAAATATCTCTAAAAGAGATGAGAGAGATTATTAAAAAATCTATTGATCTAGAAGAGTATCATGTTGAAGTAGAAGAAAACGGTATAGTAGATAGGTATTCAAGATTAATATAGCATTGTTAACAAAATAACTTGTTAATATAAATGAACAATCAAAAATGATAGGTGAAAGGATGAAAGAAATGGACTATAAAAAACTAATTATCGAATCAGGAAAAAAATTAATTGATTCAGGATTTACAATTGAAACATGGGGGAATATAAGTGCTAAAGATGAAGAAACAGGACTTGTATATTTGACACCAAGTGGAATGGATTATTGTAATTGTACTACAGATGATGTTGTTGTGTGCAATCTGGATGGTGAGATTGTTGAAGGACATAGAAAACCAACAATCGAGACAGAATTACATCTTAGCGTTTACAGAAATAGACCAGAAGTAAAAGCTGTTGTACATACCCATCCTATATATTCAACTGTATTTTCTTGTATGGGAGAAGGTATACCATTGTTGATTGATGAAGCGGCACAAGCATTAGGAGCTCCAGTTAAAACTGCTAATTATGCGTTACCTGGTACTAAAGAACTTGCAGAAGAATGTATAAAAGCCTTAGGAAAAGAAGCGAATGCTTGTTTGCTTCAATCTCATGGAGCGGTATGCGTAGGTGAAAGTATGGAAGCAGCTTTCAAAGTTGCAAATGTTTTAGAAGTGACTGCACAGATATATCAGTTGATAAAATCAACTGGAAAAGATTTTGTGCCTTTGTCAGAAGAAAATATCAAGGCAATGGCAGAATTTGCAAAATATAAATATGGACAAGGCAAATAAATAAAAGAAAAAAACTGATGAACTTAATTAGGTTCATCAGTTTTTTTAAGATAATCTTCTAAAACAACACGATGTTTAGTTTCTTCTTCAACGAGAGTTTTTAATATATTTACTACTTTTTCATCTGATGTCTTAGGTATAAGTCCTTGATAAAATTCTGTAGTGATTTTTTCAGTTTCTATAGCTACTTCAAGAACTTCTTTTATGCTTGTCAATTTTTGGTTTCTGCGATTAAAAGCAATATGGTTAGCATAAGAACGGAAATATTCATCAACTTCTTCAGAAAAATAATAATTGTCAGCACTTACTTTATCTAGCATTTTACGAAATTCATCTGCATGACTTTCTTCATCAGAAGCTAGTTTTAGTAATAAATCCTTGATTTCTCCTTTGGCTAACTTACTATATTCATTGTAGAATTTTATTCCTTCTTCTTCTATAGATATAGCGAAATTAATTATTTCAAGAGCATTAGCTTTTTCCATGATATATACCTCCTTTTTTCTTACAGTATATCAAATATAGTTATGTTTTGAAATAGAAAAAGTTGATAAATAATAATATCGAACATTAGAATTAAAATCAAAAAATATGTTCACATTTTACTTGATAGATGTTATAATATCATTGACCTAGATTGAGAAAGAGAGGAAATATCATGTTAAACGATGTGAAGGAAGTACTTGTATCAGAAGAAAATTTGGAAAAGAAAGTTACTGAACTTGCTGATAAAATTACTAAGGATTTCGCTGGAAAGAACTTAGTTGTAATAGGTGTATTAAAGGGAGCAAATGTATTTGTTGCAGATTTGATTAGAAAGATTAACATCCCTATAGCATTAGATTTTATGGCTATATCCAGTTACGGAAGTTCTACAGAAAGCTCCGGAGTTGTTAAGATATTAAAAGATTTAGATGAAGATATTGAAGGCAGACATGTTTTAGTAGTAGAGGATATAATTGATACAGGACTTACATTAAGTTATTTAACTGAAAATCTAAAATCAAGAGGTGCCAAAAGCATAGATATCTGTACTTTATTAGATAAGCCAGATAGAAGAAAGGCACATATTGATGTAAAATATAAAGGTTTTGACATACCAGATGAATTTGTAGTAGGATACGGTATTGATTTCAATGAAAAATATAGGAATCTACCTTTTGTAGGAATTTTAAAAAGAGAAGCATATGAATAAGAACAAAGAGGGCTATCATAATTGATAGTCTTTTTTAATACCAAATTAAAGAAATAGTAGAAATCCAAACTTGGGTTTTTATTGAAGCAAATACATTTAAATGGTAAGATATTCTAAGACAGATTATAAAAAATATCGTATGAGGGGGATAAAAAAATGAAGTATTATGTGTATGATATGAATCGTAAATATGCTGAGCTTATATCTAACTGGACTTATGAACAACCATATAATATCTACAGTGGAGATGGAAGCAATGAATATATGGATGAATTATTAAATGGTTCTTACTATACAGTATTAGATGAGAAAGATGATATCATTGGATTCTATTGTTTTGGTAAAGCAGCACAAGTACCCGCAGGAAACGAATATGGCGCTTATGAAAAGACTAATTTTCTGGATGTAGGATTGGGTATAAGACCTGATTTGTGTGGTAAAGGAATAGGGTATGATTTTATGGTTAAGCAATTAGAATACGCACAATCCAAATTAACATCAGAGAATTTTAGGCTTACAGTAGCTGATTTTAACAAAAGAGCAATTAAATTATATGAAAAATTAGGATTCGTAAAAAAGATGACCTTTAAAAGAAAAGGGCAAAAAGGGGAAATGGAATTTTTAATTATGGAAAAAAGAAATGACCTTAATAAATAAATATATATTAATAATAACAATTATCTATAGATAAATTGTTTTATTTAATCTATAATGAAGATATAAAAGATAATATAAGGTGAAAGGAGTCAAATAATGAGTACACATTGGGATTTGACATCTCTATATGCATCTTTTGATGATCCTAAGATGGATAAGGATCTACAAGATGTAAGAAATGAGATACAATCATTAAAAAAATGGTTTAATGAAGAATTAACTGACAATAAACTGAATGATACTGATAAAATAACATATATACTTAAACAAATGACATCAATAGATTATAAGATGGATAGATATGCTGCATATGCACGTTTGCAATCTGCTACAGATACAACTAACCAGATAGCATTGGAGAAACTTAATATAATAGAAGCATTATATCCTGATTATACACAATTAGAAGTTATGTTTGGTGATTATATAAGTGAAATTGATGAATTTGATAAGGTGATATCTTCATCACCATATCTACAAGAACATGGATACATATTGCAAGAAATGGTAGAAATAAATAAACATAGCTTGGATAGTGATACAGAGAGCATTATAGCAAAAATGAAGAATACAGGTTCCACGTCTTGGACTAAGCTGCATCAACAGTTACTATCTACGCTACAAGTTAAACTCCCAGCTAAATATGGTCTGGAGGAAGAAATAAAACCTATCAGTACTGTAAGGAATATGGCTTATTCACAAGATAAAAATGTACGTAAACGTGCTTATGAAAGTGAGTTGGAAGCATACAAGAAGATTACACTTCCTATGTCAGCGTGTCTAAATGGTATCAAAGGTGAGGCTATTACACAAACAGAGCTTAGAGGTTTTTCATCACCACTAGATATGACACTCTTTTATTCTAGGATGGATAGTAAAATATTGGATGCTTTATTAAAAGCTATAGAAGAAGGATTACCTCTAGTCCGTAAATATCTTAAGAAAAAAGCTGAGGTTCTAGGATATGATAACGGACTTCCATGGTATGAATTATTTGCACCATTAGGAGATGAGATTTCCAAGGTTGCATATGAGGAAGCTAAACATATTGTATATGACAATTTTAAATCCTTTAATCCTAATCTTGCTGATTTTGCACAAATGGCATTTGATAAGAACTGGATTGATGTAGAGCCTAGAGCTGGTAAAAGAGGGGGAGCATTCTGTTCTAATCTTCCAATAGGTGAGAGTAGAGTATTGCTAAACTTCAATGGTGTTCTTACTAATGTTATTACTCTTGCTCATGAACTTGGACATGGTTATCATGGACATTGTTTGAAAGACGAAGAGTTATTGAATAGAAGTTATACTATGCCAATAGCTGAAACAGCATCAACTTTCTGTGAAACAATCATCATAAAATCTGCCTTAGCTAATTGGGATGACAAGAAGCGATTTGAAATACTTAATGATCAGGTTATAAGATATGTCGGTATCATTATGGATATCTATAGCAGATTCATATTTGAAAAAGCGTTATTTGAAAAACGTGATAATACTACATTATCAGTTGAACAAATATGTGACCTTATGGCTGATGCTCAGGAAAAAGCATATGGTGATGCTTTGGACAGTAGGTTTAATCATCCTTATATGTGGGTAAATAAAATTCATTATTATTATGCAAGCAGGAACTACTATAACTTCCCTTATGCATTTGGACTATTATTGGCAAAAGGGCTATATGCTATGTATGAAAATGAAGGAGACAGTTTCTTGTCAAAATATGATACATTGCTTAGAGAAACAGGTAAAAATTCAATCTATGGTATAGGTCAGAGTGTTGGAATTGACTTGACTGATGTTCAGTTCTTTAGAGGCGGTCTGAGAATGATTGAAGAGGATATTGATATGTTGATAGATTTAATTGATAGAAATGATTAGATAATATGGCTAGTCCTAATAATATAATTAGGACTAGCTAAAATTTTAATATAATTACAGGTAATAAACAAAGTTAGAAGGAGGAAATATATGAGATTATTAATTACTAATGACGATGGAGTTCACGCAAAAGGGATTCATGCACTGTGCAAAGAATTGGAAAAATATCATGATATTATTATTGTGGCACCTGATGATCAGAGAAGTGCTACAAGCCATTCTATAACAATAGCAAAACCGTTGATTGTTAAAGAAGTAGAACTGCCTGATATAAAATCGAAAGCATATTCTGTTAGTGGTACACCTGCGGATTGTGTTCGTGTTGCTACAGACCAGATTATTAAAGATAAAGTTGATATGGTTGTTTCGGGTATAAATATAGGATATAACTTGGGAACTGATATATTGTATTCAGGGACGGTATCAGCTGCTGTTGAAGCTACGCTGTGTAGTGTACCGGCTATAGCGGTTTCAACGGAGTCTAGTGCAGAAGATTATGTGTATGAAAATGCGGCTAAGTATATTAAAAAAGTGATAGAGGTTGCAGTAAGTAATAAATTACATGAGGATATAGTTTTGAATGTTAATGTACCGCCGATTAAAGATGAAGATATAAAAGGGATAAAGGTTTGTAAGATAGGTAAGTTGCAGTTTCATCATTATTATAAGGAAACTGGAAAAGAACAAGAAAATCTGGTTTATAAATTAGAGGGAGAGAGAGTAGTAAATCATGTGGAGGAGACGGATTCATATTATGTGGATAATGGCTATGTGACTGTTACGCCTTTGCATTATGATTTGACTAATTTTAATATATTGAAGGATGTTGGTAAGTGGTTTTGAATGTAATTGATAGGATTAATTAGAGGTAGTTATTTAGAGAGATAGATTGTGGACAACGTAAGTTAGTGTAGTGTTATATGGTTCGTTTTACTTGCCTTACTCCAAGGAACGGTCTGCGTAAAACGAACCATATAACACTTTTTTTATTTTTGTGCCGCGTTATTGTGGGTGAGATAATAGATGGTGATTCACTATTTTAGGAGTTGGTTGTGTCTTCTTTTAAATTTTCGGGGTTCGTAGGAGGTTATGAAGGAGTCGGGTTCATAGGTTTTGACTAATTTCCATAATTCGTCTTCTAGATGTCTGTCTATGAGGATTTCTAATTTGTAGCGTTTGCATTCTTTTCCTATACCTTCAAAGATGGTGACTCTGAATCCTTGTTCTCGGAGTTTGTCAATGAATAGTTGGTTTTCGTGTTTTAGGCTTATATTGTAGGTGATATGTCCGATTGCCAGTTTCTTTTCTATTAGGTTACCGATGAATATTCCAACGCCAAAACTAAGGGCATAAATGAACATGGTTAAAAAAGTTTGATTGCCGCTGATAACTAGGGATAGACCAAAGATATATACAGCGGCTTCAAAGAAACCAAAGGCTGAGGCTATAAAACTATTGTTTTTGACCATAAAAATAGTTCTCATAGTAAGTAGGGGAACGTATAGCAGTTGTAAAATAATAATAAGTATAATTGTTTTCATGAAATCTTCCTTAGGTATGATTAATTATCAATATTATTATTTAATATGTGTAAATGGACTTTTTTTATTCTAATAATCCTTGCTATGTGATTCAAAATATGTAAAGAATTTTAATAGTAGTTCACAGATTAATTTCCAAAGGATTAGGATTACAATAAAGTATATTATGAATCCAAGTACCGCTAACGGTGCATTATTCACAGTCCTAGAAGTGTATGAATACATATTCCTGCCTTCAATATGACGAACCATTTTTTCATATGTACATGTCATATAAATCACTTTTGCAAACATATAGGATTTATAGGCAGCTATTACCATTCCTATATAAAAAATTTTATGGATTACATTAGAGACTGTCATTTTCCCCAATGACAAAAAATCTTGTAGATATTTCATTATTTATCACCCCTATTAATTGTAACTTTTTGATGGGATAAAAGCAAGGGATTTAGCAAGCCAATAGTTATGATAACTTAGAAGAAAAAGTGTTTTGTGATTATATTGAAGGGATACTTCTAGCAAAATAGTATATGTATATGTGAAGTAGTGAGGCAGGACGCCGAACCCAGCTTTTTGCTCAGGACGAGCAAGTAGCTGGCGAAACATATACATATACTATTTTGCAAAAAACACGTCGTAACAAAACATTTTTTCTGACTTACTTGCACAAAAAAATTAAGATTGACTTTTGGTAGCCATTAGTGTAAGGTTATATTATGGTAGCCAAAAATATAGGAGGTGAAAAAGTGGCTAATAAAAAAATGGGTCGTCCTACTGATAATCCAAAACGTCATAGAATAGCTGTCAGGCTAGATGATGAGAGTAAGGATATTTTAGATAAATACTGCGAACAAGAAAATGTTAATCAAATGGAAGCGGCTAGACGGGGGATTAAGAAGTTAAAAGATGAACTAAAATAGAAAAGTGGTGACGCTCCAACCAAGCAAAACACCACTTTCTAGTAACCACTATCCTAGAATAGAGGTAAATCTATTATACCCTGTTTAAGATAGTAATTCAATAATAGGAGGTATAATTTTATGGAAGAATTTGAAGAACATTTCAGTGATTTTGTATCACATATGCAAATATCAGCGTATAGGAATTCTAAGAAAATTAATGTAGAGTATCAAGAAATAGAAAATTACTTAAATAAACGTGAGGAAAAGTTTAAGGAAATAATAAATTCTCTAGATGAAGATGATAAAGAATTCATCTGGGATTATATTGATAAACAATCATGTGAAGCAACATGTTTATATGATAATTTGTACATATCAGGTTATAGGGATTGTATTAGGTTGTTGAAGGAAATAGGTATAATATAATAATAAAAAATAACTACTTCAAATATAAGAACTTATAAATGGAGTAGTTATTCTATATAGCTCTATTTTTTTAGCCAATGTGTCATAGGGACAGGATTAGCGGCTTTACCTTTAAATCCAATATAGTTGACTGATGTTGTCATACCTCCTAGAGGAAGTTGTAGATTATTGGATACATGATGAGCAAAGTGACAATGAAGAGGCCATAATCCAGGGTTATTACAATTGAAAACAATATCCCAAGTTTCTCCTGAACCTATTGTTAAAGTATTTTTAAGAATCCTAGCTTCTTGAGGAATTGGGTTACCGTCGGATGCTGTCACAGAGAATTGGTGTCCATGAAAATGTATAGGGTGGTTGTTAAGACTGATATTGCCAAATCTAATACGGCAATTGTCACCTTTTTTAACTAAAAGAGGTGAGGTATAAGGGAAACAGCGTCCGTTCATAAAAAAGAAGTTATTATCCATTGTAAAAGGGTTAATATTAAAAAAACCTCTTCTGACAACAAATTTTGGTAAGCTTCTTAATTTGTTTTCGCCTAACATAATAAAGTAATCACTCTGTATGTTTTCCTTTTTTTCACTTTCAATGATAAAAGCACCTACTAAACCCATTGTATCCTGTTTAACTGTATGATAATGGGAATGATACATATGTGTTCCAGGAGGATTAGTTATTAAGAATTCATAGTCAAAGAAGCTGCCTGGGTCAATTCGTGGTGAGGGTTCTACAGCGGGTACCCCATCCATATTATTGGGTATGTTAAGTCCGTGCCAGTGTACGCTTGTTGGTTCGGGTAATTTATTATAGACTCTTATTTTTACATAGTCACCAGGGTAAACGATTATAGTGGGACCAGGTGAAGAACCATTATATCCCCAGGCGTTCATGAAAACACCGGGAAGTATTTCCTGCTTAACTGGTTCTGCTACTAATTCAAAGCATTTGACTCCATACTTTACAGAGTAGCTTAGATTCTGCAAATCAGGTGTTATAACCATTATCTATCTCCCAAGACCTTATTTATATAAGTATATTATAAATTCATATAAATATGTATGTAGTTCATTAAGGGAATAGATTAATTGAATTCTAATTATTTTAACATTTACAAAGGAACATTCATACTTTATACTAATAAAGAAATATAACAGTTTATTTGTTAAGGGGGAGGACTTGGATGAGCTTTCTTGGTAACTTGATATGGATAGTATTTGGCGGATTAATCAGTTCTGTTTTATGGTTTATAGCTGGATTGATATTATGCATTACCATTGTTTTTATACCATTCGGCAGGCAATGCTTCAAGGTTTCTAATTTTGTATTATGGCCTTTTGGATCAGATGTGAACATAGGTAATTTTGGTATATTTGGTCTTGCTGGTAATATAATATGGATTATGTTGTTTGGATGGGAATTATGTATTCTACATTTGATTGTGGGATTGATTTTTTGTATTACTGTTGTTGGTATTCCATTTGGTTTACAGCATTTTAAGTTCGCTAAACTTGCACTTGTTCCATTTGGAGCAAAAATAAATAGATAAATAACTTTATTTAATGGCAAATGTTGATTATAATAAATAATAGCATTTGCTTTTCATTGCGTTATAGGGTGAAAAGGGATATGACATACTATGATAAAGGAGCACAAAAATGCTAAAGAAGATTAAACATTACTTGATTATTATTATTGGACAACTAATTTCGGCTATAGCCTTTCATCAGATATTATTGCCTAATGATTTGATAGGTGGAGGATTTGGTGGTTTAGCCACTGTAATTAATAAATTGACAAATGTAAATCTGCAATTGATATTAGTAGGATTATGTTGTCCTGTTATCATCTGGGCTTTTTTTAAGTATAATAGGAAGTTAGTATTCTATGCAGCTTTTTGTTTTGGATTATTTACATTCTTTATAGGGATAGTTGGAAATTTTGTTCCAGAGTTTTTCACAGACCCTATTGTAGCAGCTATCGTATCTGGAGTACTGTTCGGGGTTTCTGGAGGTATGATAATCAGGGAAGGTGCAGCAAATGGTCCAGAGGCAATAGTGGGTATGTATCTAAAAGAGAAAAAAGGTATTACTATAGGAACTTTCTTTACTGTGCTGAACTTTTGCATTTTGACTTCATCACTTACTTATGGTGATATTACATGTATCATCTATTCACTGATAAGTATTTATATTGCAGGTAAAGTTACTGATTATATTATTCTTGGTACAAGACGAGAATATTGTGTAAACATAATATCAGATAATTTTATTGAAATAACAGAATTCATACATAAAAAACTCAATAGAGGAGTTACTTTTGTACCTTGCGTAGGAACATACAAAGTTAGAAAGAAAATGATGATTAAGGCAGTAGTGACTAATCAGGAATTGATAACTCTTAAGAATTACGTTTCTCAACTGGATGATAATAGTTTTGTTTATGTGACTGAGAGTATTGAGGTATTCGGTGGAGGATTCACTGATTAGTGCATATGGTTACTCTCAGCCTTTTATGTCTAATTCAAACCAAAATGTAATTCCGTTAGTGGTAGTTCTAACACCATAATCATTATTACTGGCTTCCTGGATAGCTTTAACTATGGATAGTCCTAATCCATGACTTCCAGGTTGTCTGGTTCTTGCTTTATCTCTCTTATAAAAACTCAACCATAATTTATCTAACTCATCTGCATCTATTTTTTCGCATGAATTGTATATCTCAATACGTACATGATTATCCTTGGTCAATAGTGTAACCCTAATATCCTTATGATTATCAACATATTGAATAGCGTTATTCAAATAGTTAGTCAGCACCTGTTCTGCTTTCAATATATCTGCATAAACGCTGATAGGTTCTATAGGGTTAAACTGAAGATTAATATTTTTTTCGCTAAATATATGGTCATATTTTTTTAGTATATATTCTATGAAATCTACAATTTCAAAAGTTGTATTGTTAGGTGTAGTGTCCCCAAATTCAATTTGATTGATATTCAGTAGATTTTGTACCAGTTGGTTCATTTTCTTGACTTCGTCAACAATGACATCACAATAAAAGTCTGTTCTATTGTGTTTTTGGGCAACGTTAAGTTTCAGACCTTCTGCATAACCCTGCATTAGAGATAGAGGTGTTTTGAGTTCATGGGAAACATTGTTAAGAAGTTGTTTTCTTCTTTCATCAATTTTGGTTTTTTCGGCTATTTCTTGTTGAAGATTTATGTTGCTTGTATTCAATGATTTTATTGTTTTTTCTAGTTCTATGGACATATCATTGATACTACTTGCCAATTGCCCTATCTCATCATTGGATAAGACCGTACATTTAGTAGAGAAATCAAGTTGTTTCATGCTATTGGTCGCTTTGTTCATCTGTAAAATCGGTTTCGTAAATGATTTTGATAAAAAGTAAGCTGAAATAATACCTATCAAAAATAAAGGTATACCAGTAAACAGCAAAAATCTGTTAGATAATGATATGCTTTTTTTGATAGACATAAGGGGTAATCTTAGATCTATGTTATAGTCATTATCCAATTGTCCAGTTAGAACAAGGCTTTTTCCCCCTGACATGAGATCATCTACCCATATATATCTTACTTTATCATTAATAGGTTCTTCATGATTGATTTTAACAGGAGGACCCGGAGGCTTTAGTCCTTTTTTATTTGGTAAGGATCCTAAGAATTCTAGTAAATGTTTATCTTTCATATATGATTTAGAGGCATATAGAATATCACCTTTGGAATTATAAATTAAAATATCTATATTGGAGGCATCTTCAATAGAGATTAAATCTGATAAAGAATCAGTATAATCTGCTGAAGAAAAATTGTTTATTTTTTTGTAATACGTATATAGCTGTTTTTTCTCTTTATTTATATAGTATGGTTGTAGTAAATAGGTATTAGCCAAAACCATGAATCCAATAAGTATAATGGCTAAAGATCCAATTTGAAAGAAGAGTTTCTTTTTTATAGAATTCATAGGTTCACCTCAAATTTATAACCATATCCTCTGATGGTTTGAATATAATTTCCACAATTCTTTAACTTGATACGTAATCTATTAATGTGAGTGTCAATAGTTCTATCCGTGCCTTGATAATCATAACCCCAGACATTGTTAAGCAACTGATTTCTATTAAATACCTGACCTTCATTCTGAATCATATATAAAAGTAAGTTGTATTCTGTTTGGCTTAAGTCAACAGGTATTTTATTGGCAGTTACTTTATGTTGGTTGACGTTTATTGATAGATTGCCTTTGATAATCTCATCTTGCTCAAGGGTACAATAGGTACGTTTTATCAAGGCATTCACACGAGCCACAAAAATCGATGGGCTAAAAGGTTTGGTTATATATTCATCGGCACCATACTTGAATCCATTCAATTCATCAGGTTCAGTGTTTTTAGCAGTAAGCATGATTATAGGAACATTACTCATTTTTCTTATTTCTTCACAAACTTCCCAACCATTATAATAAGGCATCATCACATCGAGTATAACCAGATGTACATTGGGATTCTTCATGAAAATATCTATGGCTTGTCTTCCGTCCTTGGCTTCTAATATATTATAATCTTCCATAGTCAAAAAATCAGATACAAGTATTCGCATTCTGCTTTCATCTTCGGCAATCAAAATAGTTTTATTCATAATTACATCACCTATCTCATGTCTTAGTTATATCCTTCATAGTATTGCTATATTCTTCGCTCATTTAGTATCTCATTTTAATGTTACAGTTATATCACAAATAATACAAGTAATTTTTTTGCAGCTGTGATATAGCTGTGACATTGTTCATGTAAAGTTAATGTAAATTCAAAGTTAACAAATGCTGCTAAGGAAGGAGTGAATAGAACATGACTGGAAGGCATGAACTCAAGTATATGATGGATGAAATAGAAGATTTGGTTTTGGTCAAACGTATAGAAAAAGTCTTGAAAAGAGATGAAAACAGTTGTGGAAAAGGTTATTCCATCACAAGTCTTTATTTTGACAATTGCTATAATCGAGCTTATAAAGAAAAGATGAATGGTGAAGCTATCAGGCATAAATATAGGATACGCTATTACAATGATGATTTGTCTTATATCAAGCTTGAGAGAAAATCAAAGATCAATCAAATAACAACAAAAGTTTCTGTACCTTTGATAATAGAAGAAGTAGAAAAAATCTATAATAGGGAACTGGACTTTTTGTTGACAAAGAAAGAAAAACTTTATCATGAGTTCTACAAGGAATTGAAACATGGATTGTTGAAGCCCAAGGTTATAGTCAAGTATGATAGGGAAGCATTCATGCATCCTGTTGGGAATTTGAGAATTACCTTTGATAGAAAGATCAAGACAGCCAATATGCATACTAACATATTGGGTGATAATCAGTATTTTGTTGATGCATTGGACAAAGGTAAATCTATTCTTGAAATCAAATTCAATGGAGTCTTACCTGATTTTATTAGAAGTCTTATTCAATCAGGGCATGTTATGCAGGCGTCTTCATCTAAATATGTTTTTTCAAGAAAATATAATGTTAGTTTTTAGGATAATATAGGAGGGAATAATTATGACAACATTTCAAGATATTCTAAAAGATGGAATATTCGAAAACACAACAAGTATATCAGCATTATCAATTGGAGTTACATTATTTTTAGCTTTCGCTATTGGTATTTTTATTTTTCAAGTATATAAGAAGACTTATCAAAGTGTGGTATATACGAAGAGTTTTAACATCTCACTAGTAATGATGACAATGGTTACAGCTCTAGTTATTTTAGCAGTAACAGCTAATGTGGTATTATCATTAGGTATGGTTGGTGCCCTTAGTATTGTCCGTTTTAGAAGTGCAATAAAAGATCCTATGGATATCGTTTTTATGTTCTGGGCTATAGCTGCAGGTATTATAACAGGCGCAGGTTTTTATTTATTGGCTATCGTAGGTTCTTTGGTGGTTGGTATAGTCATCTATATGCTTACTAAGAGCGTTAAGCAAGAGAGTCCTTATTTGCTTCTTATTAATTTTTCAGAAACAATGGCTGAACAACAAATTATAGATAAGATTAAAGCTACTGTAACTAAGTACTTCATAAAATCAAAAACAATTGATGGTGATGGTACAGAGCTTACTGTAGAATTAAGAATAAAAGATGGAGAAACAGATTTGATCAATGAATTACAAAGAGTAGAATCTGTCTCCAATGCTATACTTGTCAGCAATAATGAATTTTCCAGCTAGGAGGGTGATTGAATGAGATGGATAAAAATGATTGCTGTTCTCATTGGTGTTTTTATCCTTCTAATAGCCGTGGACAGCTTATTATTGAGTAATACAACCCAAGCTGATAATGAGAGTAAAAGCATAGTAGATGAAACAGTATTTCCTCACGACGAGGTTATTGATGTGTATATTGACTTTGATGAGGATACCTATACGGATATGATTGAGAATGCAATGGCAGAAGAGATGGTAATGGCAGATATTGTTTATAATGGTATCAGCTTCAGTGATGTAGGTATTAGAACAAAGGGAAATTCAAGTCTAAGAGATGTAGCTAACAAAAATGGTATACGTTATAGCTTGAAAGTAGATTTTGATTACTATATTGACGATCAAAGCCTCTATGGAATTAATAAATTGAATTTAAACAATATCTATAATGATAGTACCATGATGGTAGAATACATTGGTTATGAATTGATGGCTGAATTAGATGCTGTTGCTCCAAGAACAACTTATGTGGCACTTCATATTAACGGAGAGTATTTTGGTCTTTACCTGTGTGTAGAGCAGGTAAATGAAACTTTTTTGAAAGACCATTATGGAAATGCCAATGGCGAATTATACAAACCAGATATGGGTGTTGGAAGTGACTTAAAATACATTTCAGATAATAGTGATGACTATACAGGTATGTTCCCTGAGAATCTTTCTAACTATAGTAATAAGGATTTGATTGAGCTTATGAAAGTTATAGAAGAGGGTGGGAATCTAGAGAGTGTGCTGAATGTAGATTCTTTTCTCAAATATCTAGCTATGAGTACAGTGACTATACATCTTGATAACTACCAATCAGGAATGTTTCATAACTATTATCTATATAACAATAATGATGTTTTTGAGTGGATTACATGGGACCTTAATCTGATTTATAATGGATTTCCTATGGCTGGTCTAACTGATGAAGAGGCAACTGAGTTCTTAATAGATGAACCAGTAATAGGTGAAATGGATAATTATCCTTTGATAAATGCCATATTTGAAAATGATGAATATGTAGAGCGCTATCATGAATATATAAATATCTTAATCAACGGATACTTGTCAGAAGAAAATATAGAAAATAAAGTCTTGTCTATTTATGAGATGATAAAAGATTACGTAAAAACAGATCCAACTGCTTTCTTTACTTATGAACAATTTGAAGAAGCCCTATTCATGGATAATGATACTAATTTGGGTCTGCTTAATTTTATAGATAAGAGAAATGATAATATACAAAAACAGCTTGAAGGTACTATTCCTAGTACCAATAATGGTTTAGGAAATAGTGGTACATCTAAGAAAGGTGGAATGCCCCCCAATGGTATGGGAGGTAAAAATGATCAGCCTCAGGGAAATGGTGAGGGCGAAGCACCACCTCCTAATAAACAAGACGGTATGGTTAATAGGAAAGAGGGAAAAGAAGGAAATGGCATGATGGGAGGTTTGCCTCCTGGCATGAATATGGAGGATATACCTGATGAATTAAGAAGTTATTTTGAAAATGGTGAAATGCCTCCTATGGATAAAATGAAAGAATTAATGAAAAATATGCCTGAAGGTATGAGACCTATGGGTATGGAGCAACAGGGAATGACTATTAATATGGATATATTAATTCCTAACCTAATAATGTTACTTATTGGAACTATAGTTATATTTGGCTGTACGTTGTATCTACGAAAGCAATAAATTATAAAATGAATTATTTTTGTTCTAACTATAAATAAACCTTATCGGTAAAATTTCTACTGATAAGGTTTTTTATATTGTTTTAGTGTATCAACGTAATTTTGTTAAGAGTTACAGAGTTATAATAATAAATATAAATTTTATATTGAAAAAAATACAAATATATCATATAATGACTTTTAGAACATTAAATTGCAATTTCCTAAAAATGTTCGGAAATAAATAACATTATAATATTAGATGAAGACATTATGAAGGAGACAAAAAATATGGATTTTATTAAAGATTTATTAGCCGTTTTTAGTGTTATTTTAAATGGATTGCCTCAAGGACTTTTAGCGTTAACGTTCGGTTTTGCGTCAATACCAACTGCTTTTGCATTTTTAACAGGGGCAGTAGGTAATAGTATAGTTGGTTCTGTAGCTCCAATATCTTTTCAAGCTGAGACAATAACAATAGCTGGTACTATGGGTAAGAATATGAGAGAAAGATTATCCATGATATTCTATGGTGGTGTCATTATGGCACTTATTGGAGTTTTTGGATTCCTAGGAACTATTGTAGATTTTATCGGACCAGTAATTACTAGTGGTATGATGGCTGGTGTTGGTATTATGTTAGCTCGTGTTTCAATTGATATGTGTAGAAAAAATAGAATAATTGGTAGTGTTTCTATAGCTTCTGCATTTCTTACATATTTATTTACAAAAGATTTAGTTTACACCATTTCTATTTCAGTAATTTTATCAAGTGTAGTATCTAGAGTGATGAAACAGGATACTGGAATAATGGCTAATGGCAATGACAAAATTAAGTTTCAAAAACCAATATTGAATACTTCCATCATAAGAGGAGCGCTATCAATGGTTTGTCTTAATATTGGTGCTAATATAGCTTTTGGTAATATTACTGGAAGTATTGCTGGAAAAAGTGTTAATCTGGACCATCTAGCAGTTATAAGCAGTTTAGCTGATATGTCATCTTCGCTTTTTGGAGGAGGTCCAGTTGAGTCAATAATCTCTGCCACAGCTAGTGCACCTCACGCTGTTTGGGCAGGAGTTGGAATGATGATACTTATGGCTGTAATATTATTATCAGGTCTATTACCTAAAATCGGAAAATATGTACCAAGTGAATCCATTGCAGGTTTCCTTTTTGTACTAGGTGCTTGGGTAACAGTTCCAGTCAACGCTGCCGTATCTCTAGGACAAGATTCACTGGTAGGTGGTATCACAATGACAGTAACTGCAATAACTGACCCATTCTTTGGTATGGTTGCAGGATTGATTATGAAAATGTTATCAGGTATTATAGGATTATAATACCTAAGAATTATAAAATATAAATTACAGTATTTTAATCAATGTTTTGTGGAAAGGGTGTACGATAATATGGAAAATACATATACATTAGAAGTATGTGGTCTAAAAAGAGATTTACCAATTATGCAGATCAACGAAAACTTGAAAATAGCAAGTTTTGTAATACTTGGTGATACTGAAATGGTAGAGACAGCAGGAAAACATTTAGCAACAAAGCTGCCTGAAGCAGATATTTTAATTACTGCAGAAGCTAAAGGGATTCCTTTGATATATGAAATAGCTAAACAAAAGAACATGAAAAAATACATTGTAGCAAGAAAAAGCTTGAAACCTTATATGAAAGATCCTCTAGTAACGAAAGTAGTATCAATAACAACTCAGAAAGAACAATTATTATATCTTGACAAAGATGAAGTTAAGTTATTAAAAGATAAGAAAGTTGTAATCATAGACGATGTAATAAGTACTGGAGAATCCATTATGGCTATAGAAGATTTGGTCAATAAAGCAGGAGGACAAGTAGTTGGAAAAGCTGCAATATTGGCTGAAGGTGATGCCGCTAACCGTGATGACATAATTTTCTTAGGAAAATTACCATTATTTAAGAATGGTGAAACTCAATAAATGAATAATAAATGCATTATAATTATTATGCTTATTAATTAAAATGAATATGCTGTATTCTAAAAACTGCAAGTTGGAAATTCAACTTGCAGTTTTTTATTGTATTAATGAATACCACAGGCTATGCCTGTGGTTCTAAAAAGCTTATAGCTATGAGTAGAAAAAAATAACCTCCAATGCTAAGATAGAAGCAGGTTTGCCGACCGCATCTATAATAGACAAAGGAGGAAGTCCAAATGGACAACAAAAGTTTAGCACATACCAAATGGAATTGCAAATATCATATAGTATTTGCACCAAAATACAGACGTCAAATAATTTATGGAAAGATAAAAAAAGATATTGGGCAGATAATTCGTAAATTATGTGAGTATAAAGGCGTAGAAATAATAGAAGCAAATGCATGTAAAGATCACATACATATGTTAGTAAGTGTACCACCTAAATTAAGTGTATCACAGTTTGTAGGATATCTAAAAGGAAAAAGTTCGCTGATGATATTTGACAGACATGCTAATTTAAAATATAAATATGGGAATAGAAAATTTTGGTGTAAAGGATATTTTGTAGATACAGTAGGAAGGAACAAGAAGGCAATAGAACAGTATATAAGAAATCAATTACAAGAAGATATAGCCTCAGATCAATTAAGTCTGAAGGAATATATTGACCCGTTTACGGGTAAGCCGATAATAAAAGGCTAATGAAAACACCTTTAGGTGTAACTTGAGAATAGATGCAGTTGGCAGACTATTCAATGAGTCTTGAGACTCAGCTAGTAATATACCCTTATAGGGTAAGTGCAAACCACCCGTTTTACGGGTGGTGGTGATTTGTAGGTAATTTAGCCTTAATTACCATATTCTTATAATAAAATATGAAGTAGCCATAGGTAAACTAACTAAGAAGAAAAAGTGTTTTGTGATTATATTGACGGGGACTCCAAGCAAAATAGTATATGTATATGTGAAGTAGTGAGGCAGGACGCCGAACCCAGCTTTTAATCTGACAGCCCTACTGGACTGTCAGAAATAATTATGGACTCGATGTCCATAATTGTTTGTTTGGCTCAGGACGAGCAAGTAGCTGGCGAAACATATACATATACTATTTTGCAAAAGCCAAGTCAGAACAAATCACTTTTACTGACTTACTAGCAATATAATTATATTTCAATAAAATGTGTAACTTAAAGTCCTTGACTACACATTAATTAATAGATAACATAAGTACAAGATAGAAATCCTAATAGTCAAAGGAGCATTAACCAATATGTTATTAAATCACGAGTTAGCACAAAAATTAGTAGATAACATCATGAAGAATCTTGGATATAACATAAATATTATGAATGAATCAGGTGTCATCATTGCAAGTGGGAACAAAGAAAGGATTGGCACTTTTCATAAGATAGCTAAAGAAGTGATAAATAAAAAGTTGAGAATAGACATATATGAAAATGATGAAAACAAATATGAAGGTGTCAAACAAGGAATTAACATGCCTTTTTATTATAATAATGAAGTTGCTGGTGTAATAGGTATAACAGGAGCACCGAAAGAAATAGAGAATGCGGCAGAAATAGTAAGAATGTCAACAGAATTGATGCTTGAACAACAAGCTTTGAAAGAAAGAGTATACTTTCATCAAAGCCAAAAGACCTTTTTCATAAATAAACTGTTGACCATGAATACAGATGAAGAATGGTCATCTACTGTTCATTGGGGTTCTAAATTAGGTTATGACTTGAATATACCTAGAGTTGTATGTCTAATCCAAATTCAGAATTTGGATTCTATTGTTAAAAAGAATCCATTACTTAATAAGGAAAAAGTTAAAGAGTATGTGTTGAATAATATTAAAGGTACAAAAAAACACAATAAGCAGGATATATCATCCTATGTAACCATTAATAAGATTATAATATTTAAAACCCTTAACAAAACAGATTCTGAAAATGTGAAAAAAGAACTTAGGGAGTATATAGATAACATAAAATCAAGTTTTGGGAATATAGAAGTTGAATTATTATTTGGGGTGGGTACGTATCATCCTTCTATGTATGGATATAATAAAAGTTATGAAGAAGCAAAAGCAATGATTAATTATGGTAACTTGATGAATAAAAGAAATGAAACCATGTTTGCTAGAGATCATGTATTTGAACTTCTTTTTGCTAGTATAGATAAAGAGAAAATGGATTATTTTTTAGGACCTTTTGTTAAGAAGGTCAATAACAATGATGAAATGCTTCTGACAATGCAGGCTCTAATAAAAAACAATATGAATCTGATAAAAGCATCTCAGGATCTATTTGTCCATAGGAATACAATTGTATTCAGATTGAATAAATTGAAAGAAATGTTTAATATCAATCCTCTGCATAATGAATCAGATAGGTTATTGCTGCATTTAATATATCTATATACAAAATACTATCAAACAAAAGATATGGATAATGTATGATGATAAAACATAAATAGTAAAGATAGATAAAATTTGTACCCAAGAAACAAATTTTGTGTGCTTTTTTATAATGGGGGCATAAAGAGGTATTGGTAAAAATGTATTATAATATTAGAGAGCAAAGGACAGTTTTGTTAATTATTTTTACGAAACTATAATCAAGCAAAGGAGGTGCAAAATGGATATTCTTATTGCTCCTGATTCATTTAAAGGTAGTTTGTCAGCAGAAAAATATTGTGACGTAGCTAAAAAAGCAGTTACCAATGTTTTTCCTAATGCCAATGTTGTTACCTGTCCTATGGCAGATGGTGGTGAAGGTACAGTTGAAGCACTGGTCTATAATACAAAAGGAAGTATATTATACGAAACAGTTACTGACCCCATTGGAAAGCCAGTAAAAGCTAAATACGGATTATTAGGCGATGATAAAACGGCAGTTATAGAAATGGCAAGTGCTTCGGGTTTGCCACTTGTACCTGTTGACAAAAAGAATCCATTATACACAACTACTTATGGAACAGGAGAATTAGTTAAAAAGGTTATTGATAAAGGTTGTACTACAATAATATTAGGTATCGGTGGTAGTGCTACTAATGATGGCGGAGCAGGAATGATGGAAGCTCTTGGCTTCAAGCTATTGGACGAAGAAGGTAATATGATTCAAAGAGGTGCTATAGGTTTAAAGGATTTACATCATATTGATACAAGTAATAAGGATAAGAGACTTGATGATGTCAATTTTCTTGTGGCTTGTGATGTTAATAATCCTTTGTGTGGACCTAATGGAGCAAGTTACATCTATGGACCTCAAAAAGGTGCAACTAAGGAGCAATTACCATTACTAGATGATGCATTGGCTAATTTTGCTTCAATTATCAAAAAGGATTTCGGTAAAGATGTAAAGGATATTGAAGGTTCAGGAGCAGCTGGTGGATTAGGTGCGGGACTTCTAGCTTTCTTTGATGCAACATTAAAACCAGGATTTGAAATAATTAAGGATATAATCAATCTAGAAAAGTATTTCAATGATTTTAAATTTGATTTAGTTATTACAGGTGAAGGTGAAATCAATTATCAGACTGTGAATGGTAAATTACCTGTTGGTGTTGCAAAAACAGCAAAAAAATATGATGTACCAGTTATTGCTGTAGTAGGTTCAATTGGTAAAGATGCAGATAGAGTCTATGAATATGGTATTGATTCTATTTTTACAATTATGGACGGACCACATAATCTGGATTATGCAATAAAAAATGCAGATATATTATTATTTCAAGCAATAGAACGAATAATGAAGGTGATAAAGTTATATAATTGATTAAACAAACTTTACGACTTTAATTTATTACAGTATATATAATGTATAAGAATGAGTTTAATTGTATATTATCTAAATAAAAATATATTAATAATTAGGAGGGTTTTGAATGGTTCAAGGACCAGTATTAATTCTAATCTTATTACTAGGTATTGCTTTTATTGTATTAGCTACATCTAAGCTTAAAATTCACCCATTTATCGCATTATTAATTACTTCATATGGTATTGCTTTAGCAGCAGGAATGCCGGTGTTGGAAATTGGTTCCACAATTAGAAGCGGATTTGGCGGAATACTTAATTATATTGGTATTGTTATTATATTAGGAACTATCATTGGTACAATATTAGAAAAATCTGGAGCTGCTATAACTATGGCAGATACAGTTCTAAAAGTGGTTGGTGAAAAACGACCTGGACTTGCAATGAGTATCATAGGATATATTGTATCTATTCCAGTATTCTGTGACTCAGGTTTCGTAATTCTATCATCTCTTAAGAAATCACTTGCAAAAAGAACAAAGGCATCATCAGTTATGATGACTGTTGCATTGGCGACAGGATTATATGCTACACATACATTTGTGCCTCCAACTCCTGGACCAATAGCAGCCGCAGGTAATTTAGGTCTTGAAGATAAACTTGGTATAGTTATTCTAGTAGGTATTTTTGTAGCGTTGATAGGTATGCTTGCAGGTTATTTCTGGGCTAAGATTGCTGGTAAAAAATATCGTTCAAAAGAAGATGATGAAAAATTACAGTTTTCATATGAAGAAATCAAAGAAAAGTATGGTAAATTACCAAGTGCATGGAAAGCTTTTGCACCTATTGTAATTCCTATTATCTTAATAACTCTTGGTTCAATAGCTAATTTCCCAACACAGCCATTTGGTCAAGGTTCAGCATATACTTTCTTTGCTTTTCTTGGTAAACCAATAAATGCATTAGTTATAGGATTCTTCTTCTCATTACTATTATTACCTAAGTTGAATGAAGAGACTTTGACAGGATGGGTTGGAGAAGGTCTTAAAAGTGCTGCAATAATTATTATGGTAACTGGAGCAGGTGGAGCACTAGGAGCTGTTCTTAAAGCTACTCCTATTGGAAGTTATTTAGGCGAAACATTAGCAACATACAATCTAGGAATTCTATTGCCATTTGTAATAGCAGCTGCATTAAAGACAGCACAAGGTTCTTCGACTGTTGCACTTGTAACTACATCAGCTCTTGTAGCACCCTTATTGGGGGCATTAGGTCTTCAGTCAACAATGGGAAGTGTATTAACAGTTATGGCTATTGGTGCTGGTGCTATGACAGTATCTCATGCCAATGACAGTTTCTTCTGGGTTGTAACAGAATTCAGCGGTATGGATGTATCTACAGCATATAAATCCCATACTATGGCTACATTGATTCAAGGGCTTGTAACATTTGCTGTAGTAGTTATATTATCATTTATATTAATTTAAGTGTTAAGTTTCCCATTTTTAGAGATAATTTGTATTGCAAGTAAGTCAGAAAAAGAGTTTTGTTCTGTCGTGGCTTTTGCAAAATAGTATATGTATATGTTACGCCAGCAACTTGCTCGTCCTGAGCAAAAAGCTGGATTCGGCGTCCTGCCTCACTACTTCACATATACATACACTATTTTGCTTTTTAGTAATCGTTGTATAATCACAAAACACTTTTTCTTCTAATTGGTATAATTATTGGCTATTTCAAGTTTTATTTTATATAAAATGGAAAACTTTAAAATCCAAAGTATTGACAAATTAACTATAGGTTGATAATATAATAATAATTAAAAGAATCAAAAGGAGACAAAAATGAATATTATGTTTTTAGCTAGATAAGAAATAATTTAATAGATGTGTAAGAAGATTTGTTTAGATTTATAGACGATTTGAATCTATGGAATACAATATCTTTGTGCATTTTTAGCTAAGAACTAGTTTGAAATTATATATTAATAGCGTGACTATTATATGACTGCTTTACATTCTAATAAGCTGTATACTGATCTCTATGACGTATTTTAGAGATTATAGGTATGATATAGAATTATTGCTGTAAGTTGAACTAATTCAACTTACAGCTTTTTATATTGTTTGGAAAGTTTTTGTTTAAATGCTAGAAATAAATAAGATATTAGATTTCCTGTAGAGCAAAGTTAGACAGGAGGAAATTATATGTCGTTGTTATTAAAATGTATTAATATAAAAAAAGAATTCAAAGATAGAATCATATTAGGGAATATTAATTTTCATGTTGAAATGGGTGATAGAATAGCAGTTGTAGGTAATAATGGAGCAGGAAAGACTACCCTTGCTAATATCATTACTGGCAACTTGAATCAAGATAGTGGACAATTAATATGGCATAAGAAGAATATGAAAATAGGGTATTTGCATCAATCCACCTATTATACCCAAAGTGAATTTAATCATATGGTTATGACTAGTGATAAAATACGCATCAGTGATTTTTTTCATACATCAAAAGAATTAGGTGTAGATAATATAGAAGATTATAATACCTTAAGATTAGAAAATCTAAGTGGTGGAGAAAAAACAAAATTGGCTCTTGCAAAAATATGGGCACAAAAGCCAGAACTTCTAATATTAGATGAACCTACTAATCATATGGATTATGAAGGTGTTAGGTGGTTAATAACTAATATAAAAAAATATGAAGGAACTATAATAATTATATCCCATGATAGATATTTTATGGATCAAGTTTGCAATAGAGTAATAGAAATTGAAGGTGGCATAGCTAATTGTTATAAAGGTAATTATTCAGCATATTACACTGAAAAGAAAAAAAGATATGAAAGTCAATTACATCAATATCAAGTTCAAGAAAAAAACAAAGAAGCTATTAAGAAAGAAATAATCAGGTTAAAACAATGGTCTTCAAAAGGGCATAGAGATTCAACTAAAAAAGATGGCTATAAAGAAAAGTATAGAGTCAGAGCTAAGAAAAAGGATAAACAAGTTAAGTCTAAGATAAAGAAGATTGAAAAACTAAGCTACGAAGGAATAGAGAAGCCACAAGAAGAACAAAAGATAACATTTCAGTTCAATAACAATTCAAAAAGCAACAAGGTACTTGAAGCTAATAATATAAGAAAGAGATTTGATGATAAGTCTTTGTTTGAAAACAGTTCATTTTACATTAAATCCAAAGAGAAAATTGGATTATATGGTAGAAATGGTTGTGGTAAAACCACTCTCATAAAAGCTATACTCAATGAAATAAAATTAGACGATGGAGAGATTTATCTTAGCCCTTCAACAAAAATAGCTTATCTAAGTCAAGATGTAGGCGAAATGGATATAGATAAAACAGTGATACAGTTCTTTGACATAGATGATTATCAAGTGAGAGGTACTCTTCAAACATTATTAGCCAATATGGGTTTCACAAAAAAGATGGTTAATACTAAAATTAAGAATCTTAGCGTAGGGGAGAAAACAAGAGTTAAAATAGCTTATATGATAATGATGGAAAACAATGTTCTTATATTAGATGAACCTACCAACCATTTAGATCTCCATAGTCGTGAGATGTTGGAAAAAACTCTAGGAGATTATCAAGGATCAATAATCATTGTTTCACATGACAGATACCTGTTAGAGAAGTTATGTGATAAAGTATTAATTTTTGAAAATGGTAAGATTTACAGGAAAGAAGATTCATTCAAGGAGTATATGCTAAAACTAGAAAATAGAGATATAAGGTGTAATGAAAAAGTTACTGAAGAAAGATTAATCATTGTTGAAAATCGTATTGCCAAGATACTAGGAGAGCTTAGTTTATTAAATGTACAAGATGAACGCTATACAATTCTTGATGAGGAATTTAAATTACTGATTCAAGAAAAGAAGGAGTTGATGCAATTAATAAACAAATAAATTAATAATTATGCATAAATTCCTCTCAAAATCTTGACAAATATAATTCATCCATTATTATATATATTGTTACAATGTATACAGTAAAATGACAGTATTTTAATTAGTGGGTGAGAAAACTGAAAGATTATGCAGCAACAAGACAGTATAATGAGATACGCAACAAAGACGTAACGGATAATGAATTTTATAGTGGATTGAAAAAGGGAATGCCTATAGCGTTAGGTTATATACCTGTTTCATTTACATTCGGATTGATGGCAGTAACTGGTGGAATACCTATATGGCTGACTATTTTTATATCCTTATCGAATCTTACTTCAGCTGGACAATTTGCTGGAACTGGATTAATAATAGCAGGAGCATCATATTTGGAAATCGGAGTGACAACATTAGTTATAAATATACGTTATATGCTTATGTCGTTAGCTCTATCTCAAAAGATTAAGAAACCTATGAATATTTTTAGAAGGTGTTTAATAGCTTTTGGAATTACAGATGAAACATTTACTTTAGCAGCTATGGAAGATGGAGAAATTTCTTTTCTCTATATGTTAGGTTTGATTACAGGTCCTTTTTTGGGATGGGGACTAGGAACGGCATTAGGAGCTTTATCATGTTCTGTATTATCAGAAAATGTTCAAAACTCTATGGGGATAGCACTATATGCTATGTTTATTGCATTGATAGTCCCTGCTTCCAAAAAATCCAAGTCAGCCTTGATAGTAGTTGTCATAGCTGTAGCAATTAATTGTATTTTGACATGGCTTCCTGTATTTAATCATATATCATCTGGTTGGAGAATAATTATAGCAACTATAATCGCATCATCTATTGGTGCTCTTCTGTTTCCAAAGGAGGATGATTAGATGACGGTTACCAAACAATTCATAGCAGTAATGGTTATGGCTTTTGTTACATACATACCAAGGGTAGCACCTTTAGTAATCTTCAAACGTAAGATAAAATCAAGATTCATTCGTTCATTTTTAAGTTATGTGCCTTATGCAGTATTGGGAGCTATGACATTCCCAAGCATTCTGTACTCAACACAACATTTGTATTCTGCCATTGCAGGGTTGATAGTAGCGTTGGTAGTAGCTTATTTTGACAAAAGCTTAATAAAGGTGGCTGTAAGTGCTATTTTAACGGTATATATATTTGAATTACTAGTATGATATGTATTAATATTAAAGATAGCCTCTATGGATATGGGTACAAAGATATAAATTAAAACTTGCAATTTATATTAATCTATGGTATAATGCAGAAAGTTATTAAGGTTATGTAAATGTCAAATTGCAACAAGATGTATTTGTTTTATATAAAATTTTAATATGTAATTATTAAAGACTAATAGCGATATTAGTCTTTTTATATTAGAAGAAACTTAACTTGTAAACTATGTGCTTCAATTTATAGAATCCGCGGCTGGTATAATACTTACATATTTTTGCAATAAGCATTTAAGAATCTAATAACCCAAAATCTCATTTGATGAGAAAATATATAAGGAGGTGGCAATATGACAAAAGAACTCATATTGACTTTAGTTGGATTATTCATAATCACCTCTCTTACTAATATTTTAGCTACACTTAAAACAATATTGATTTCAAAGAAAATCATGAACCCAGTATACATTCTAGTATTTATAGATGCAATAATATTCGCATCAGTACTTACGAAAGTTACTAGTTCAGGTGGATTTCATTATACAATAGCATATGCATGTGGTAGAACATTTGGTGTGTTTATAGGTGGAAAGATTGAAGAGCGTTTAGCTCTAGGAATTATTGAAGTGGATTTATTTTTAAGTAACAGAGAAAAAATGATTAAAATCGCAGAAAAACTTAGAAGAGAAGGTTATACAGTCAACAATTTCCTTGCTCGTGGTATGAATGGCGACAGAAGACATAAAGTTGAAATAGTAATGAAGAGAAACGAATTCAAGATTTTAGAAAAGATCTTAGATGATTATGAAGTTAAAAATCCTACATTAAAGATTAAGAACTTAAGTAAAGTAGAAGGTAAAATTACAACTACAAGTGTTCACGCTTAGGATAAGGATATAAACATTTTGTAGTTGGAACGTATTGAAAATGTTAATTTCAATTAAATATATTAAAAAAAAGGCAGTTAATCATATGTATTAACTGCTATTTTTTTTGTATAATATTTAGAAGTACATTAGAGTTAATAATATAAATGGTATTCTAGTTAATTGATAAACAGGGAGGAACAGGTATGAGTAAAGATTTTTTTAAGCAGTCTAATCCGGTATGGGTAAATGGATTAGAAAAAGAAAAAAATATGACTTTGGGTCTTAGGGGGACATTTAATGCTGTTAGTAAGGATAAAGTATACATAAATATAGCTACATCAGGGATTTATAGAATATTTTTAAATGGAGAATTTATTAATTATGGTCCAGCCAGAGGACCCCATGATTTATATCGTGTAGACCAAATAGATGTGAGCAGGCATATTAACCAAGGGTTGAATGTTATTGCTGTAGAAGTAGCTTGTTACAACATTAATAGCTTCTATATATTAGACCAGCCTTCATTTATACAACTTGAAGTATTTATTAATGGTGATACGGTATTAGGGACTTCATTGGACAAAGATAAGAAAATGGATATTAAAATTCTTAAAGATAGACTTCAAAAGGTACAGCGGTATAGCTATCAAAGAACATTTGTTGAAATCTATGATTTGGATGAGAATTATTCTTCTTGGAGAACTGATTTAACAGTAACAATGGGAGAGATAGAATGTTGTATAACAGATAGTAAAAGATTCCTTGAAAGAAGAGTATCCTATCCAAACTTCAACATAATACGTCCACAAAGGTTAATCTCTGTAGGAAAGATTGATAAATGTAAAAAGACCAGTTACTGGAATGACAGATCTATGCAAGTCTGTGAAACAATAAAAGGATACAGGATAGAAGAACTAGAAGAATTTTTATCCCATGAAGTAGAAGAATTGAACTGTGTCAATAAAAAAGTGATTCATAAGAGTATAAAAGATTGTATGCTGATTAATTTGGATGATAACTCTTATTGTATATGTAAGTTAGAACATAATAATACTGGATTCATTGGCTTGAAAGTTGTATGTACCCAAGATACTGTACTATATTTGACATTTGATGAGATAATATCAGATACAGATATTGATTTTAAAAGAATGGGGTGTGTAAATGCTATTAAATATCATCTTAAAAAAGGTATTTATGAGTTGGAGACCATAGAACCATATACGCTACAATATCTTAAAATCATAGCACTTACAGAATGTAGAATTACTGACATCTACTTGAGAGAATACGTAAATCCAGATATAGATTCTACAAACTTCAAATGTGACAATCTATCAATAAATAAAATCTATAGAGCAGGAAAAAGGACGTATAAACAAAACGCACTCGATATTTTTATGGACTGTCCATCTAGAGAAAGAACAGGTTTCTTATGCGATAGTTTTTTTACTGGCAGAGTAGAATATGACCTTACAGGTCGTAACAGGATTGAAAAGAACTTTTTAGAGAATTTTATATTACCAAAATCTTTCAAATTCTTACCAGAGGGTATGATACCTATGTGTTATCCAGCTGACCATAATGCTGGGGAATTTATTCCTAACTGGTCCTTATGGTTTATTATTGAACTGCAAGAATATCTTAAAAGAAATAATGATACTAGATTAATAGTAGGGGCCAAGGAAACTGTTTATAATATATTGAAATATTTTAAGGCATTCAAAAATGAAGATGGATTATTAGAGAAATTAGAAAGCTGGATTTTTGTTGAATGGTCCAAGTGTAATGATTTTGTCCAGGATGTCAACTATCCCACTAATATGTTGTATTCAGCAGCTCTCATAGCAGCAGGAACCTTATATCAAGATAAGAGATTAATACAAGAAGGAAACAATGTTAAGGAAATAATTAGACACCAAGCCTATAATGGAGAATTTTTTGTAGACAATGCTATTCGGGACAATGGTGAACTGTGTGTATCAAATAATATTACTGAGACCTGCCAATACTATGCTTTCTTTTTTGGGGTCGCTAACAAAAAACTATATCCAAAGCTATATGATATCATTATAAATGAATTAGGACCTAATAGAAAAGGCGAAGAATTAAGTTATGTATATCCTTCAAATGCTTTTATAGGCAACTATCTAAGATTGGAAGTATTGTCAATGAATGGAGAGCATGGACGAGTGATTAATGAGTTGAAAGATTACTTTTTATATATGGCAGAGAAAACAGGAACACTATGGGAGTTTGTTGGAACTACTGCAAGCTGCAATCATGGTTTTGCTTCCTATGTTATTAGATTCATATATCGGGATGGAGCAGGAATCAATAAAATAGATAAGGTAAATAAAGACATTATTATTGATACAGATAATATTACCCTTAACAGTTATGATATGAATTTAATGGTTGAAGATGATACAATACATATTAAATACAAAAACGGTGAATTTATGATTGATAGTGATATTGAATATAAATTAAAAGATATGAAAGGAGATATTTTAAGTAAATAATATTATGATTTTAAAAATTAGTGTACAATAAGTGATTTTTTGCTGTTTGGGAATATATATATATTATAAGATAAAAATACTTTACTAAAATACAGAGATAAATTATTAAAAGGCTTGATTTTTTATTAAAATCGTGATAAAATCTACGCATAGCAAAAACAAATGTTTACGTCAGAAAGACAAATGATTATTTATGTTTATTTATTATATAAGATATATTTAATTAATTCAATAAAAACATTAAAAAAGTGAGGTATAAAAATATGGAAAGTAAATTACGTGTTGGTATAATCGGAGCTACTGGTATGGTAGGTCAAAGATTCATTTCATTATTGCATGATCATCCTTGGTATGATGTAGTATGTCTAGCTGCAAGTCCAAGATCAGCTGGAAAATCATATAATGAAGCAGTAAAAGGTCGTTGGGCACAATCAATAGAAATACCAGAAAAAATCGGTAACATGACTATGATGGATGCATCAAATGTTGAAGAGATAAGTGCAATGGTTGATTTCGTTTTCTGCGCTGTAGATATGGATAAGAAGACTATTCGTGAATTAGAGGAAGCTTATGCAAAAGCTGAAGTACCTGTTGTATCCAACAACTCAGCTAATCGTTGGACTGAAGATGTACCTATGGTAATACCAGAGATCAATGATGAACATTTAAAAATAATTGATGCTCAAAGAAAAAGACTTGGAACAAAAAGAGGATTTATCGCAGTAAAACCTAACTGTTCAATTCAAAGTTATGTTCCAGTTGTCAATGCATTAAAGAAATATAGACCTACAAAAGTTAATGTGTGTACTTATCAAGCAATATCTGGAGCCGGTAAAACATTTGACAGCTGGCCAGAAATGGTTGACAATGTAATACCATATATTGGTGGAGAAGAAGAAAAAAGTGAACAAGAGCCAATGAAAATATGGGGAAAAATCGAAAATGATAAGATTGTTTCAGCTACAGAGCCTGTAATTTCTGCACAATGTATTAGAGTTCCAGCAGCTGATGGTCATTTAGCAGCAGTTTCTATAAGTTTTGAGGAAAAACCTGAAGTTAATGAAGTTATCAGTATATTGAATAGTTATTCAGGTAAACCACAAGAATTGAAACTTCCATCAGCACCAAAACAATTTATGAAATACATGGAAGAAGATAATCGTCCACAAACAAAGATTGACCGTAATTATGAAAATGGAATGGGCGTAACAGTTGGTAGATTTAGAGAAGATAACTTATATGATTACAAATTCGTATGTCTATCTCATAACACTCTAAGAGGTGCAGCTGGTGGAGCAGTTTTAATCGCTGAATTATTAACAGCGGAAGGATATATTACAGCAAAATAAAATACTCATATGGAAGGTTGCCTAATGGCAATCTTTTATATTGCCAAAATACATAAATAGATAAGTACATTTCATAACCACATAACATACTATATATAAGAATAATATTATCGAGGAGAAAATATGGTACCAAATATGTGTTACGATAGATATCCTCCCACCTATCAAGAAAAGGTAAACTGTGAAGATAAGAGATTGATAACTGTAGTAGGTATAGGTAAGGTTGAAGTGGAACCAGATACTGCAATTCTCAAATTAGGTGTTATAACAAAAAATGAAGATGTAGTGATGGCACAAGATGAAAATAAAAATATCATGGATCAAGTAATCAAAGGGCTTGTAGATGATGGTGTTAGTAAAACAGAGATTAAGACCATCCAATACACAGTTGTACCACAATATGATTATATAGAGGGTAAACAAGATTTTAGAGGTTATGAAGTAAGGCATGTAATTGAAATAACAGTTACTGATATTAATACAGTCGGTATGATTATACAAAATGCAGTTAAGAATGGTGTGAATTATCAACAAGGATTAAATTTTACAGTGGATGAACCAGATAAATACTATGAAGATGCATTGGAATTATCAATAATAAATGCTAGGGATAAAGCTGAAAATATAGGAATGACACTTAGAACAAGAATTAATCCACGACCTATAAAAGTCATAGAAAAGACAAAGCGTGATCAAATAAAACCTTATGAAACAGCTATTTATAGAGATGGTGGAATACCTGTTCAATCAGGCAAATTAAGTATAGTAGCTATGGTAGAAGCTACATTTGAATATTAGAGGAGAGTTGTATCATAGATATTTTTATGGATATACCATGAAGTTATTATTTGTGATACAATCTCCTTTTTTGTTTTGTATAAACGACTTAATCAACATATAAATTCATTAGTATAAGCTAAACATAGCCTCTTTTGATGGTATAAAAAGTTAAAATGACTATAAAGTGGTTAGATTTTTAGAAAAAAGTATTGACTTTTTACAAAATATGTATTACTATGATTACAGAAAACCGGTTTACTGAATAACTAATTCATATATCTTGCAAGATATGAATAACTAACTTCATTGTATACTAATCTTAAATTCATAATGAAACAAACAACTGAATACAGGAAATATAATAGAATTTAGGAGGAATTTTTGTGAAAAAAAAGGTGTTAAGTTTTTTATTGAGTCTATGCATAATTTTTACATTGACGACTTTTAATGCTAATAATGTCCATGCTTATTCTAATGGTTCATATTATACAAAACCAGCATATACGGCTACTGATCTATATGTTATAGATATTCAGAATATGACCCATGCAGAAAGAACGATGATAGCAACTTTACAAGGAATAGTTTCCAATAAGACATCATCACAAATATACATAATTGATTCAGACCCATACTTTACAGAAGATGCATACTCAAAGTATCTTAATGATCTGGTAAGCAAAAAAGGGATAACTTATCAACAAGTCAATAGTGCATGGGATTTAATTAATACATTCAGTCAGTATATTGATGGATACATATTGTATCAAGGGGGTACTGATTCTATGAATGCAGCTAATTCATTAGCAGGAGTATTGGATGCTGTTGCAGTAGAAACAAGTATTGAAACAACAGCACAAAATAATGGATTAACTCTAGTGCAGGATGTTACTGGTAAAAACGAATCATGGGTAGTAGATAACTACTGGAACCAGTTGAATCACAGCATTGTCATAGAAGCAAAAGAAGATGATGAACATTCAACCCACTTAAGAGATTTTGCAGCAATGAACAAGGCTCTTGTCTTTTATGATGGCAATTCAAGTTTTAGAACATCAATAATGCAAAAATTAGATCCTGATTCAGTTGTTTTTGGATGGGGAGATACCAGTGGTGGTTCAGAAGAAGCCTTTATATCAAACAGCTCCTATAATGGTGTAATGAGCATTCCTTCTGATTGGGCACTTAATTTATCAGTTCTAAGCGGATTTTCAGCAGGAACATATTCTCAAAATACTGCACAAGCTACTAATGAGGAAAATGTCCATTATGTAACATTCTATGTATCAGATGGAGATAACCTACAATGGACTCTTAACAGAGGAAATGAAGATGATTGGTGGGGAAGTCAATCAAGAGGTAATTTTGCATTAGGGTGGACAATGCCTCCTGGAATGATAGATCTATCACCATCTGTATTAGACTGGTACTATGAATCAGCGACTCCAAATGATAACTTTATAGTAGGACCTTCTGGAAGTGGATTCATTTATCCAGAATCTTATCCAGCAAGTGAGCTTGATTTACATACTCAGAGATTAAATGATTATATGGGTAAATTGGATATGGGTATTGTAGCTGTAATTGGTAGAAATTCATTTAATAATACTTCAATATGGGATAAATATACTATGCAGTCTAACATCGACGGTTTATTCTACTATGAGTGGACATCATATTTTGGTAGTCCTTACAATGGAGATATTTTATGGTCCAATGGAAAACCTGTAATATCAACTAGTATGAAATTGGCTGATGGACTTTCATATGCTTACAAAAAAGATCAAGTAGTGAATTACCTTAATAGCCAACCTACAGACACTCACAGTGAAAGTGGATATTCAATGATAGCAATTGATGCATGGAACAATTATGACCTACCAGCAACTATACAATATATTGTTGATAGATTAGATTCTGATGTGAGAGTAGTTGCTCCTGATGAATTTGTTAGATTGATAAAAGAAAACATCAACCAGACTGCTGAAACTTTTAAATTACTGACTCCTTCAAATAATAGTAGTTGGGTTTCTAAAACAAATACAGCTTTTGATTGGGAAGATTCTGTAGGAGCAGACAGCTATAGAATCATTGTAGATAACAATAGTGATTTTTCCAGTCCTGAGATAGATGTTCCAGGCATTACAACTAGCAATTATACTTCAACCATCACACTAGAAAGATGGACAAATTATTATTGGAAAGTAATTGCGGTAGATGATAATATTACAACTCAATGCAATGATATATTTACTTTTACAACAAGTTTCTTTTAGTCAAGTTAATGCATAACACCTTTTACCATTATAGATATTATAATTGTTAATTACCATTTACATATATTGATAATTATGATATTATGGAGTAGAAAACCGGTTCACTATTACGGTCTGAAGCAGTATTTCAAGGTAAAAAGGTGGTTAAAGAATGAGTACAATTAATGATGTATCAAAATTAGCTGGAGTTTCAAAATCGACTGTATCCAACGTGTTTAATAATACTAAATATGTAAGTGAAGAAATTACTGACAGAGTTTTGAAGGCTGCACAAGAGTTGAATTATTATCCTAATAAACTAGCTACAGGTCTAGCCAATAAAAAAACTTATATGATAGGTTTGTTTTTAGAAAATCTAGGTGAGTTTCGAAGTATGCATCATCAGATCATTGAAGGTGTTGCTATGAAATTGAATGAGTTCAATTATAACGTTATCCTATATATTGATAGAGATAATGAAAAGATACCTAAAGGTGCTAAGTTAAGGATAGAACCAATAGATGGAGCGATTATCTTGGACCCGGAAATCGAAGATATACGTATCAAAGACTTCGTTAGCTCGGGTACGCCCATCGTATTGGTTGGAAAAGCACCAAAATCATATGAGAACTTAAGCAGTCTAGATGTGGATAATATTGAAATAGCTTATAGTGCAACAAAAATGCTCATAAAGAACGGTCATGAAAAGATTGCATTCATAAACAGCAAACCTAATCTAACTATAACTTCTGACCGTTTAAAAGGATATATAAAAGCTCTATCAGAGAACCAGATTGATTTTGAACCTTCTTATATATATAACTGTGATAATACAATAATAAAGGCAAAGAAATTAGCAGGCAGTATTTTGGAAAAGGGAGAATTCAGTGCGATTATTACTGAATCAGATGTAGTGGCACTTGGGGTATATGAAGAAGCAAAATCTAAAGGTATTAACATACCAGGTGACATTTCCGTTTTCGCATTAGGTGGTATGGATTATTTCTTGACTCCTGAAGTCAGCAGGGTAGTAGTAGATTATAAAAAATTGGGTGAGGCTGCTGCGAAACAGATAACCATGATTATAGATAATAACCAGCAATCATCAAATCTCATCCTAAATGAATACAAAATTATTAAAACAGGTTCTGTAGGACAAGTGTCAATAAGATAAACAAAAAAATATCATAAGTATAAGGTTCTAGGGAGGATATAATATGTTTAACACTAAAAAAATGTTTACTATTGTTATGAGTATATTAATGGTAATGAGTTTATTTACTGGATGCGGCTCAAAAGAAACAGTCTCCAATGGAGATTCACAAAACACTGATGGCAAAGTGAACGAGCAGCATGGAGATAGTAAGAAACAAGTTAAACTCAGTATTTGGTGGGCGAGTCAAGATGAATTCAAACAACCACTGTTAGATGCCATAGCAGAATATGAGGCTGAACATCCTAACGTTAAGATTGAACCAGAATGGTTAGCTAATTTTGATTACTATGATAATTATAAAGTTGCTCTAGCAGGAAAGACAGCTCCTGATATTGTAAAGATAGATCATGTATTTGTTCAAACTTTAGGTTATAATGACCAGATTTTAGAGTTAAGTGAATTTGGAGCAAATGACATTAAAGACAAATTTGTGGAATCAGCATGGAAAGCAAATATGTATCAAGATAATGTTTATGCATTACCATTTGACGCTAATACATTAGCATTGATGTATAATGAAGATTTATTGGCTAAAGCAGGCAAAGAAGTACCTACTACATACGAAGAATTAAAAGATGTTGCGTTAGCAATAAATGATTTAGGAGAAGAAGGTGTATATGGATATACTGTTCCAGTTAACCCAAAGGGAAGTGGATTCCTATCTTTCCAATTTAGTTCATGGGTTGCTAGAAACGGTGGTTCTATCCTAAATGACGATTGGAGTGCAAGTACATTAGACAGTAAAGAAGCTGTTAATGCATTAAAGCAAGTAGATGATTTACTTAGCTGTGGAGCCATACCACCAAATGTATATCTTGAAAATGAATTCTATGAAGGTAAAATCGGGTTATTAGAAATGGGATGTTGGAATATAAATAGACTTACTGCTGATGAAACAGCAAGTTTGAATGTTGCACCATTAGTATCGTTGAAAGACGGTGTTACAGGATATGCACCATTAGGATTATATAGTCTTGCGATAACAAAAGCAACAAAACATCAACAAGAAGCATATGATTTCTGTAAGTTCCTAGCAACCAATAAAGATCTACAGTTATCCTACGCTAAACAAACTCATCTAATGCCTTCATTAAAAGATTCATTAGAGGATGAAATGTTTAATACTCCAGAGTGGAAAGTATTTGTTGAACAATTCAAAAATACTGTATCAAGACCAGGAAGTCCAGCATGGCCTTCAATTGACAAGCATCTTTCAAATGCAATTCAAAAAGTTCTTACTGGTGTTGCAGAGCCAGAAGAAGCGTTAAAGGAAGCAAAAGAATTATGTGACGAAGAGATAAAAAATATCAAATAGAATCCTAGTCAACAATTGCATAAATAAAATAGGGCATCTAATAATATAGGCTAAATAATCTATTAGCTGTTAGTATTATTAGACAGCCCTTATTTTGAAAGAAGGTTAATGATGAAAAGTAAGGCTGTTAAAGAAAACAAGAAAAGTTATAAGAGGATTAGAGTCAAATATAAAAATGAAATAATAGCATATAGAATGCTTGCAATACCATTAATTCTTTGGGGAATATTTTTTCTGTTTGCATTGTTTAGAGTAATATATCTTAGTTTTACGGATTGGAATATATTCAAAGCTCCTGATTTTGTTGGATTAGATAATTATATTCGTATATTTACTAATGATGGAGGTCTATGGAAAGCCTTTAACAATACTTTCATATGGACTATATTTACTGTAATAGGACATAATCTAATTGGGCTTGGCACAGCTTACATGATTACTTGTATTTCAAAAGGAGAAAAGTTCTTCAGGGCGGCACTATTCTGGCCTATACTAGTTTCACAGGTTGTAGGAGCTACAATGATAGAATGGATTTTTGATCCAAGTCCTTATGGTTTCTTGAATACAATATTAGGTCATTTCGGAATCAAATCCGTTGCTTGGTTGTCAGACCCAGACATGGCGTTGATATCATTAATGCTTTATCCACTGTTTTTAGGTTTTGGAATAAGAATGCTTATTTATCTAGCTGGATTAAAACAAATCCCTAAGACATTCTATGAAGCTGCTAAGATTGATGGGGCAAGTAATTGGACTATCTTCAAAAAAGTTACAATCCCTCTATTAAAACCAATCATCTTATTAAATATAGTATACACTACAATTGAAAGTTTTAAGGTAATAGGTCCAATGCAGCTTGTCACTAAAGGGGGACCTATCGGAAGTACTATGTCAGTGGTTCTTAGAATATATCAAGACGGTTTTGTTGAGAATAAAATGGGATATGCATCGTCTATTGCAGTTATGTTTTTCATATTTATTCTTATTGTTACTATTATACAATTCAGATTTGAAGGGGAGAAGGTAACTTATGAATAAGGGTAAAAATAAAATCAGGAACACAATATTTTATATCATCTTGAGTATCTTTGCATTTGTTCAACTATTCCCTTTTTATCTGAGGATAGTGTACTCACTGCAACCAAAAGATTTCTTGCCTGAAATGGGTAAAATATATTTATTGCCAAAAGGATTCCATTTTGAGAATTATGTTCAGGCATGGAAAATGTCAAATTTAGGAATAGGATACAAAAACAGTTTGATTTATGTTACAATATTTACTTTGGTAAGTGCATTCATTGCAATTTTAGTAGGTTATGTAATTGCAAAGAAGAAGTTTAGAGGCAGAAAAATAATATTTGTCATGTTACTATCAACATTGATGGTACCCGCAGAAGTATTATTGATACCTAACTATATCCTAGTCAGAGATTTAAAGATTCTAAATACTTTGGCTGCACTTATTATACCAGGATTAGTCAATATTGTAGGGATATTTCTTGCAAAGCAGTTTTTAGAAACCCTTCCTGATTCAATAATCGAATCTGCATACATAGATGGTGCTAGTGAAATGAAGATTTTCTTTAAGGTTGTATTGCCATTATCAGGACCTGTGATAGCTACATATTTCATAATCACATATACTCAGATGTGGAATGATTATCTATGGCCTATGATAGTTACCAACAAAGCAGAAGTATTTACAGTTCAGCTTAGTTTAATGGGATTTCAGACTAATTTCCAGACTGGGTACGATATGATTCTTGAATCGGCGGCATTGATTACGACTTTAGCACCAATAGTAATTGTATTTTTAATATTCCAGAAAAAATTCGTTGAAGGAATCAGTATGACAGGAATTAAATAATTGTTTTAGTGAGAAAATATTAGCAAAAGTTAAGCAAAGTTAGATAAGATGGGAGTAAGTATAATTATGCCATATAATAAAAAAAAGATGTATGTCTATATTCAAAACGTGATTGATAAAGTTAATAAAGCTATGTATGAAAAAGTGGCAGAATTAGATGCTGTTGCATGGATTACCAAAGAACCAATTCCATTCCATGAACGATGTAATGGAGAGGAAAAACAAGTTCGCATAGGAGAAACTTGGGGACAATTATGGGATTGTGGATGGTTTAATTTCACAGGAGAAGTTCCTAAGACACAAAAAGGGCAAAAAATCGTTCTGTTGATCGACGTTAATGGTGAGGGTTGTGTTTTTGATAAAGAAGGTTGTCCTATTAGAGGATTAACAAATATAAGCTCTTCCTTTGATTTTTCATTAGGAAAACCTGGCAAAAAGGTTGTACAGTTCCTTGAAAACGCTGAAGGTGGAGAAAAAATTGATATATGGATAGAAACAGGTTGTAATGACCTATTTGGCAGATATAGTAAAGAGGGTACTCTGGAAGAGGCTTGTGTTGCTGTATGCAACCAAGAGATGAGAGCTTTATATTATGATTTTCAAGTATTATATGAATTGATGTCGCAGTTACCTGATAGTGAATCAAGGCATATGAGTATACTTTATAAATTAGATGAAGCTACAAAAGTCTTGAAAGACTATACAGAAGAAGAGGCAGTCAAGGCAAGAAAAATATTGATGAGTGAGTTGAATAAAAAAGGCGGGGACCCATCTTTAACAGTAAGTGCTATTGGTCATGCTCATATTGACCTAGCATGGCTATGGCCTATTAGAGAAACTATTAGAAAAGGAGCTAGAACCTTTTCAACAGTACTAGAGATGATGGAACGTTATCCAGATTATATTTTTGGAGCTAGTCAACCTCAACTCTACGCATGGATGAAGGAACGTTATCCTAGTCTATATAAAAAAATTGAACAAAGAATCAAGGAAGAACGATGGGAAGTACAAGGTGCCATGTGGGTAGAGCCTGATACCAATATTTCTGGTGGAGAAGCATTGATTAGACAAGTGGTATATGGTAAAAGATTTTTTAGAGAAGAATTCGGTAAAGATATGAAGATACTATGGCTCCCAGATGTCTTTGGATATACTGGTTCATTGCCTCAGATACTAAAAAAATCAGGTGTTGATTATTTTATGACCATAAAATTGTCATGGAGTGAAATTAATCAATTCCCTCATCATACATTCAATTGGCAAGGTATAGACGGTACAAAAATATTATGCCATATGCCTCCAGAAGGAACCTATAATAGTTCAGCCAGTCCTCAAGCAGTTAAAAAGACAGAGGCACAATACTTGGATAAAGGAGTCTCCGACAACTGTCTAATGCTATTTGGAATAGGTGATGGTGGTGGAGGACCTGGAGCAGAACATTTAGAAAGACTTGAAAGAGTTAAAAATCTGAATGGATTATCACCTGTAGTTCAAGAGTCTTCACTTGATTTCTTCAAAAGGATAGATAAAGATTCTCATAAGTATAAAACTTGGAATGGTGAGTTATATCTTGAAAAGCACCAAGGTACTTTTACGTCACAGGCAAAAAATAAAAAGTACAATAGAAAAATGGAAATAATGTTGAGAGAATTAGAACTTTCATCTATGTTAGCACAGATAAATGCTCAGATGGTATATCCACAACAAGAAATTGAAGAAATATGGAAAGAAGTTTTACTATATCAATTTCATGATATTCTACCTGGTTCATCTATTAAACGTGTATACGATGAAAGTCTTAATAGATACCAAGTATTAATGAACAAAACGCAAGAAATGATTCAAAAATCTCTTGAAGCAGTAGCTGATAATATTGATACTCATGGAATAGATAATCCTCATATGGTATTTAATTCACTCTCATGGGAACGTAAAGAGTGGTTAAAAGTAAAAGATGATTGGCAATATTTATCAGTACCACCAATGGGATATTCAGTGGTAGACGAAAAAGAAAAAGATGATATTAGTGATAAACTAGTAGTAAAAGAAGATTGTTTGGAAAATGAACTAATCAAACTACAGTTCAATGATGATGGAACAATAAAATCAATATATGATAAAGAATACCAACGAGAGGTTATACAAGATGGTGTAGAAGCTAATGTATTAGCTGTTTATGATGATCAGGGAGATGCATGGGATTTTGATATAAATTATGACGAAAGACCATTTGACAGTTTTCAACTTAGATCAAGAGAAAACTATATAGATGGACCAAAAGCAATTATGAAACAAGTATATAACTTGGGAGAATCAAAGCTTATACAAAAAGTTATTCTAACAAAAGATAGTAGAAGAATTGATTTCAAAACCGAAGTTCAGTGGCAAGAAAGTAATAAAATGTTACGAACTTCTTTCCCAGTGGACGTATATGCTACAGACGCAACATGTGATATCCAATTCGGTACTATAAAACGCCCACTTAACAGAAACACAAGCTGGGAATCTGCCAAATACGAGATATGTGCTCATAAATGGGTAGATATTTCCCAAAGGGATTATGGTGTAGCATTGATGAATGATTGCAAATATGGATATAAGGTTCTAGAAAATACTATAGATTTGAATTTGTTGAGAAGCACTAATTATCCTGGTGTCAATGCTGATAAGGGCAAACATGAATTTACTTACTCTCTATATCCTCATAATGGAGATTATGTAACAGGTGAAGTTGCTAAAAGAGCAGATGAACTTAATATTCCACTGAATTGTATAGAAGTCAATTCAAGTAAAGATCAATTACCAAAAACTAAAGCGTTCATTGAAATATTAGACGGAGATGTAGTAATTGAATCAGTTAAAAGAGCAGAAGATGATAATGATATTATAGTCAGATTATATGAAAATAATAGTTCAAGTGTTAATGCTCAGATATTCTTCAACTTTGATGTAAAATCCGTCCAATTGGTTGATATGATGGAGGAAAACTCCAGTGATATACCAATTGAGAAAGGTATAGTTAATCTAAGATTCAAACCTTTTGAGATACACACATTGAAGGTTAATATCTAATTAGATAGAGCTTATAATGTATAATTAAATAAATTATTTATTAAAAATATAATAAAAAAATTTGGTTAAGTCAGATATTAACCAAATTTTTTTATTGCCTTTAGTGAAACAAACTATCAGACAAATAAATATTAATTAATATCTGAGTAAGAAAAAATTAATATTGTCTTAATAACATTTAATTGTTATGAAATACTATAAAAGAATAATTATTGTATAATAAATAAGTTGAGACATATTAATAATGCTATTAGGAGGAGATATTGTGTTTGGTAAACAGAAAAATGGGATGAAATTTCTTAGGACAAGGTTATTCTTGGATAACTTGAAAAGTTTTATAAAAGGCTGGTTGCTTAAGTTTACTAATATGAAAATCGGGAACCAAGAAAGTATTAGTGAATGGCATCTTATATCTGAATACAAAATAGATATTAATTGGAGAGAGGAATTAGGAGAGGTAAATCATAGCAGAATACATAACATGAGCCTAGGGGCAGATACAATCAATGGAACACTGCTTAAGCCTGGTAAGGTATTTTCCTTAAGAAAGATTCTAGGAGAGGCGACTATACAGAAAGGATATGCACAGGGACCTGTTTTCAGAAATGGTAAAACTACTTATACTACAGGTGGGGGGCTTTGTCTAGATAGTTCAGTTTTGTTTAATGCTGTATTATATGGTAATCTGAAAATATTAGAAAAATATAATCATAGTACCGACTTATGGGGAGAAGATAGATTTGTAGATCTTGGCAGAGATGCAACCTATGTTTACGGAAGAAAAGATTTGAAATTTCAAAATAACACTAATTCAGATATAGTAATTAACATGGGTGTATCAAAAGAAGACTTGTATATATGGTGTAAGATACTATCTAGAGATCAAGTGGTAACCAAGGTCAGGGTTGAAAAGAATATATTGAATGAATTGTTGCCTGAGGATAGCGAGAATATAGAATTTGTTAAAGGGTGGGAAGTTATAACTAATAGATATAGTCAATTAGATGATGGAGAAATGCTTACTTATTCTAAGAAAGAGATATATAAACCTTTTGTGAAGGGTATAAGTTAATAAGTGTTGTGAAGATACATGTAGAATTTTAATAGTTCTGGTGTATCTTTTTTATGTGTTGGAGGTGAGTCAGAAAAAAGAGTTTTGTTCTGACGTGGCATTTGCAAAATAGTATATGTATATGTTACGCCAGCTACTTGCTCGTCCATGAGCTCAATAAATAATAATGGACATCGAGTCCATTATTATTTCTGACAGTCCAGTAGGGCTGTCAGATTAAAAGCTGGGTTCGGCGTCCTGCCTCACTACTCCACATATACATATACTATTTTGCTTTAAGTGTCTTGGTTTTAGTTCACAAAACTCTTTTTTCTTCTGACGTGGTTTACTTATAGCTATCAGATGTTTAAACATGTTAAGATAACAAAAAAAATTAGTATTGACAACACAATAATGTCAGATTATAATATAATCACAATACGATATCGAAAACCGATAACAATAAACGATATAGGAGTTAATAATATGAAAAATAGTATAAGTAAAAGATTATTTCAAGGTTTTATATGCCTGCACATTTTACATCACGCAAGTAAAGAACCTATATATGGGAGCTGGATGCTGGAGGAATTATCAGAACATGGGTATAAACTTAGTCCAGGAACTCTGTATCCTATATTACACAATCTTGAAAAAGAGGGATTCATTAATCATTATAATGAAAAGGTAAAAGGGAAGATCAGGAAATATTACTCCATTACAGAAGAAGGAAAAAAAGAGTTAAAGGAATCAAAGAGATATTTGGCAGAACTTATAGGTGAAATAGGAGTTGAAGAGGAGGAATAAAAATGTTTGAATTACAAGGTGTGAAATTTAAACACATAATAGATTTACCATCATTAAAAATTCAAAAAAATAAAATTACAACATTAGTAGGGGAAAGTGGAGGAGGAAAAACAACAATACTCAAATTGTTAAACAAAATGATTTCACCTACAGAAGGTAAGATATTATTTCAAGGTAAACCACTTGATGAAATAGATTCAATTACACATCGCAGACAAGTAACAATGCTATCCCAAACCCCAATTGTATTTGAAGGCAATATCAAAGATAATCTTCTAGCTGGATTGAAATTCCAAGATAAAGAATTCCCGGATGATGATTGTCTAAAAGAGATATTAAGAAAAGTCCAATTGAATAAAAATCTTGATGATGATGCAGAACTTCTGTCAGGTGGAGAAAAACAAAGACTATCCTTAGGAAGAATCCTTCTCCTTGATTCACCTGTGTATCTATTAGACGAACCATCATCAGCCTTAGATGACAGTACAGAAGACCTAATAATACAGATGATCACCAAATTTGTAAAAGAAAACAACAAAACCCTCATAATGGTAACTCATTCCAAAGAAATAGCAAACAAATATTCTGATACAATAATAAAAATAAATAAAGGAAAACATAAAATGGAGGGAGACATATGAATGGAATTATAGACTTAACAGTCATACAAGTAGCACTAGCCTATATTTTTGTGCTTTTTGTACTTGTCATAGTGAGGCTCAGAGGAATCAACAGAGAAAAAGAAATAATAATATCATCAATAAGAATGACCCTACAACTTATCCTTACCGGTCACGTACTACTATTTGTATTTAACAACCCAAATCCCTATATCACCATAGCCATAATAATAATAATGGAGATTTTTGCAATATACACCATATTCAAAAAATTCAAAACAAAACTATCACCACAGCTAAAAAAAGTCATAGCACTATCAATGAGCATCGGCACATTAATATGCCTGACCTACTTTTTATTTGTAGTCATCCGTATTCCAAAATGGTATGAACCCCAATACTTTATCCCCATAGCCGGAATGCTCATAGGAAACTCAATGACAGGCATCTCTCTAGGAATAAACTCACTAATAGAAGGAATGACAACCAATAAAGCTACAATAGAAGAAGCGCTAATCCTAGGCGCAACCCCACAACTAGCTTCCAAAAATGTAATAAATAAAGCCTTCGACTCCGCAATACTCCCAACAATCAATTCAATGCTGGGAATGGGAATAATCTTTCTCCCAGGTATGATGACCGGTCAAATACTAGCAGGAGTAATACCAACAACCGCCATAACATACCAAATAGCCATCATGCTAGGCATCTTCGGCTCAGTATCATTAACCGTAATAATAATGCTCCACCTAGGATACAAAACATTCTTCAACAAACAAAACCAACTACAAAACTAAAACCTATCAAAATTCAAATAATAATCTAATAATATTTTACACTAATACACTTACCAACTTGTAAATTACAAACCTCATACATCTGACTATTACAACTAAACAACGCAAAAAACAAAAAGTGGTATATGGTTCGTTTTACGAAGACCGTTCCTTCAGGAGTAAGGCGAAGTAAAACGAACCATATACCACTCACATACTACACGTTAGTCCACAATAATCTATACATTCAATTAAACACATACTAACCTTATCCACACCAAAACTAAATTTTAGTAATTATTACATATTTATTTGACAACCACCTTCAAATACTTCTTCTTACCCCTCTTCAAAACAATCTCACCATTCTCAACCCTATCTTCACCAACAACTAAATCAACATCTTCCACCTTAACTCCATTAATACTAATACCACCCTGCTTAATTAATCGTCTGCCTTCTGACTTAGTACTCACAAATTCACACTCAAACAATAAATCAATAACAGAAATACCATCTTTTATCAATTTCTCTTCAACCTCAATAGCAGGCATATCACTAGAAATCTTATTCTTATCAAATAACTCAGTAATAGTCTTAAGAACCTTATCAGCCTCTTCCTTACCATGAACCAACTTAGTTATTTCATAAGCCATCAACCTCTTAGCACCACGAATATCTTCTTTACATAAATCTACAATCTCATCCATAGGTACTCTAGTAAACAAACGCAATAACATCTCAGTATCATCATCATTCACATTGTAAAAGTATTGGTAAAAATCAAAAACAGTAGTTTTATCTCTAGCCACCCATAACGTACCAGATTCAGTTTTACCCATTTTTTTACCTTCTCTTGTCATAAGTAGAGGACAAGTAAGTCCAAACATAATATCTCTTTCATCATTATTAGCTATATTAAGTTTTCTTCCAAGATTAGTTCCAGCAACAATATTTCCCCATTGGTCACTGCCACCGATTTGCAAAGTACAACCGTACTTTTTATTCAAGTAAACAAAATCATAGGACTGCATAAGCATATATCCCATCTCTAAGAATGTAAGTCCGCCTTCTTCTAATCTCTTAGAATAAGCATCAGCTGAAAGCATAGTATTAACATTAAAATGAACACCTATATCTCTCATGAAATCAATAAAATTATAAGGATTAATCCACTCTGCATTACTAAGGATTAAAGCTGGATTATCACCATCAGTCTTGATGAATCTACTTGCAAGACGTTTAACTTCTTCCACATTATATGCTACTTGTTCTTTCGTAAGCATTTTTCTCATATCACTCTTACCACTAGGATCACCAATAAGTGCAGTTGCACCACCGATAACTAGAATACCTCTGTGTCCAGCATCCTGTAAATATCTAAACATCATTAACGCAAAAAAGTGTCCTATATGCAAGCTGTCAGCAGTAGGGTCAATACCCAAGTAAAATGTAACAGGTGAACCGCTGTTCAGTGATTCTCTAATATCTTCTTCGTGTGTGGATTGGTATACATAACCTCTCTCTAGTAAAGTTTCAAAAACATTTCTATCCATTTTTCTTACCTCCATAAAATAAAATATTTATAAATAATCTTTAGGCCTTAAGATATATTCTCGTTAACATCAACTTTGATTAAAACATATAAAAAAATGCAAATAAAAAACTCTCATCCTAATAAAAGGACGAGAGTATAATTCTCACGTGGTACCACCTTGATTCATTGTCATATTACTATAACAATCTTAATAAGCACGCTGTTTGGTAATTCCAAAAGGATGCCCTGGTATTATAACGTATACCTAACGTCACTAGTCTACTTGATAACTTTCGATAGGAAACTCAAAGATGTATTCAAATCAGCTTGTTTGATGCCTCTCACCAACCGGCAACTCTCTTGAAAACGCTACTGATCCTACTAATTCTTATCACAGTTTTTAAATATATTTAACAATCAAATTGAATTAACTAAGATTATATGCTCATATTATATGCTTGTCAAGGGGAAAAATTGATAAAAATTATTTAGAATATTTAATATTTTGTAAAAAACAAAGAAATATTTCTAAAAATAATAAATGACAAAATAAGTATTTTAATATAAAATATAATTTATAGGATTTCACATTTTGGAACATCTTAACAAATGAATATTAAATAATTAATTAACAGCAAAGGAATGAGTCATATGGTAAACTTCAATTTTGCTAAAGTACCACAAACGATTTTCCATCCAGGAAGTATTAATGAGATAGATTCTTTGCATATTGTAAAAAGTGCAAAAAATATATTACTTGTCACAGGAGCAAACTCTTTTAGAAATTCTAAGTATTATGGAAAATTATTAGAGAAGATGGTAAATACTAATATATATGAGACAAGAGTAGTAAGAGAGCCTTCTCCAGAAAGTATAGATAATGAAGTAAACAAGCACAGAGAACATGATATTGAATTAGTGATTGCCATTGGCGGAGGCAGTGTCATGGATGCAGGTAAAGCTATTTCTGCAATGTTGACTCAAAAAGACTCAGTCATGGCATATATAGAAGGAGTAGGGGATGGAAAGATTCATAATGGGGATAAAATACCTCTCATTGCAATACCTACTACTTCAGGAACTGGTAGTGAGACAACGAAAAATGCTGTTTTAAGCAAAGTGGGAAAAAGAGGATTCAAGAAATCCATACGTCACGAGAATTTTGTACCAGATATAGTTATATTGGATCCAGAACTAATGATTAACTGTCCATCTAATGTAACAGCTGCTAGTGGGTTAGATGCACTGACTCAATTAATAGGTTCCTACGTATCCACCAAAGCGTATCCTATGACAGAGGCATTAGCCGTTTCAGGTATAGAATACTTTGGTAAATCTTTTCTGTCAGTATGTAAGAACGAATATGATTCTATAGAAAAACGTGCTAGTATGGCTTATGCTTCTTATATATCAGGGATTACATTAGCAAATGCAGGTCTTGGCATTGTTCATGGTTTTGCTTCAAGTGTAGGTGGTTATGCAGATATACCACATGGGGTTTTATGCGGTACATTGTTGCCTGAGGCAGTCAAACTTAATATTAAGCTATTACAAGAACAACAAGATGAGATTTATTTGAAGAAATATGCTAAAGTAGGTGCCATACTTACAGGAAGTGATGAAAAAAATATAGATACATCTTGCAAAGAATTGGTAAATATCTTAGAGTATTGGATAAATGAACTGAAGATACCAAGACTTAAGGAGTTTGGTATTACAGAAGAAGATTTGGATTGTATTGTAAAAGCAACTAATAATAAAAATAATCCTGTTAATCTAAGTAACGAACAAATGAAAAGTATACTTTTATCAAGATTATAAAAAACGAAAGGTGGAAATATTTATGGATAATGGTAAGAAACTTATTGTATTTTACTCTTTAGGTGGAAACACAAGATTTATTGCCGAGGAAATAAAAAAAGAAGAAAATGCCGATTTATTAGAACTGAAACTAAAAAAAGACATTAAATCAAAAGGATTCTTAAAGTATTTAATAGGGGGAAGACAAGCAATAACGGATAAAAAACCAGAATTATTGCCATATGACGTTAACCTAGATGATTATGAAACAATCTTTATAGGTTCACCTATATGGGCTAGTCATTTTTCACCAGCAGTAAACACTTTTTTATCAGAGAATGCAATACTAAATAAAAATATTGCCCTTTTCTGTTGCCATGCTGGTGGAGGCGAGGGAAAAGCTTTTAAACATTATAAAGAGAGATTAAAAGGTAACAGATTCATCGGAGAAATTGAAATAAAAGATCCTCTAAAAGCCAAGACTGAGTCTGTTAACAAATTAAAAAATTGGTTGAAGAATATATAGAAATATATTTTGATGGGGACTGTCGGATAATATGCTATCTCCAAAAATGTATTATCCGACGCCTTATAAAAAACTAATTACTAATTCTTTTTACTGTCTGTACAAGTCAAGAAGATACAGGTTTTGTACATAACGGGCTTTCATTTTTTGGTGAGTTGACTAGACTGGATACCTCATAAGCTTCCATTTCTGAAGTTGGGTATGGTTTCAGTAATGATTTTAGATAAGTTATATCTTTTATATTAGGATTCAGCCAACTTTTTTCATCGTCTTTATTCAATATTACAGGCATTCTGTTATGGATATTGGACATTAAAGTGTTGGGTGTAGTAGTTAATATTGTACAAGTACTTATTTTTTGTTTGTCCTTAGTGTAATATATACTATATAGACCAGCCATACAAAATAGTTTGTTGTTTCTCATAGTGATAAACATTGGTTTTTTACTGTTTTTTTCTTTTTTCCATTCATAGAACCCGTTAGATAATATAACACATCTATTGTTTATAAAGGATTTTTTATAAGATGGTTTTGTTTCTACAGATTCGCTTCTTGCATTAATCATTTTATATCCTATTTTTGTATCTTTTGCCCAAGAAGGAACAAAACCCCATCGTAAATAACCTATTCTATCTTTTTTGCCATTTGAGGCAACAGATAGAACTTGTTGGCTTGGAGCAATATTATAACGAGGAATATAGTCAAGATTGGAAGCTATGTTTTCTATGTCGAATCTACCTTTTAAGATATCAACCAACATGTCATAATCTAATGTTAAAACAAAACGACCGCACATATTAATCCTTCTTTCTTATTAGAATTTATAATCATATATTGTACATTATATCAAATAAAATTATAGATTCAAAGGGTATAGATTAATTACACAAGTACATCATATCTGTTTTAATTACTCATTAGTATAGATATTTTATTTAGTGCTAATACTAATATTTAAGTTAGGGATAACTATAGATATGGTTACTAATACAATAGAATTTATATAAAGGGGCGGTGTCATAATGACAAAAAGTGAAGTAATAAAAATTCTCAATGAAATAGGGTTGTTATTAGAATTGAAAGGTGAAAATTTCTTTAAATCCAGAGCCTATTATGATGCAGCTAACAAGTTGGAAGTCATTCAAGAAGATATACAGACTTTGGTTTCAGAGAATAGATTAGGAAGTATAAAAGGCTTTGGAAAAGCATTAACTAGTAAGATAACCGAACTTGTTACTACAGGTGAATTGGAATATTATACAAAATTGAAAGAGACCGTACCTAAGGGACTAGTAAGTATGCTCCGTATATCAGGATTAGGACCAAAAAAAATAATGACTATATATAAAAGTCTTGGTGTAAATACTATAGAAGAGTTAAAAGAAGCTTGTGAGAATAATAAATTATTGGATTTACCAAGATTCAGTAAAAAAACTCAAGATAAGATTTTAGAAGGGATAAAGAATTATAATGAATATTCTGAAAAGTTTCATTATCCTATTGGTGAAGTTTTATCCTCCGAGTTGTTAAAATATATTAGAGAAAGTGGTATTGTGCAAAGATGTGAAGTAGCAGGAAGTTTAAGAAGAAAAAAGGAAGTGTTAAAGGATATAGACCTATTAGTAAGTAGTGATGAACCTGATAAAGTAATGGATTTATTCACTTCTCATTATTATGTAAAAGAAATAACTGGCAAGGGAGAAACCAAGTCAAGTGTAGTGTTGCAAAATGGAATGAATGCTGACATTAGAGTTGTTAGTGATTCACAATTTCCATATGCACTTCATCATTTTACTGGTAGCAAAGAGCATAACACAGCACTTAGGCACCTAGCTAAGAAGCAAGGAATAAAAATGAATGAATATGGTCTTTTCAAAGATGATGAATTAATTGTATGCCATAATGAAAAAGATATTTTTAATGTGTTCGGTATGGAGTTTATTCCACCAGAATTAAGAGAGAATTATGGAGAACTTGAGGCTGCTGAGAATAAGGAATTACCTGTTCTTGTAACTAATGAAGATGTAAGGGGAGTCTTTCATACTCATACTAATTACAGTGATGGTAATGCTACAATTGAACAATTAGTTATAGATTGTATGAATAGAGGATATTCTTATCTAGGAATTACTGACCATAGTAAAACAGCCATTTATGCAGGTGGTCTTACAGAAGAGGATATAAAAAGACAACATGAAGAGATAGATCTCCTTAATGAAAAATATCATGATTTTAAGATATTGAAAGGTATTGAATCAGATATTCTTCCAGATGGTAGTCTGGACTATGATGAGCGAATTTTACAATCCTTTGATTTTATCATTGGTTCTGTCCACAGTGCTTTTAAAATGGAACAGAAAAAGATGACAGACAGAGTAATTAAGGCAATTTCTAATCCATATATGAGTATATTAGGGCATCCGACTGGTAGACTTCTTCTTAGCAGGGAAGGATATAAAATAGATATTGAGCAGATTATTGAGGTTTGTATTGAAAATGGTATAGTTATAGAAATTAATGCTAATCCTTATAGGTTAGACCTTGATTGGAGACACATGAAAAATGCAAAAGAAAAAGGCTGTAAATTTGTTATTTCTCCGGATGCACATAGTATCAAAGAGTTTGATTATATGAGGTACGGTATAAATGTGGCAAGAAAAGGCTGGTTGGAAAAAAGTGATATTATAAATACTTTGAATAAAGATGAAATAGTTAAATATTTCTTGTAGGGAAGTCGATATTAAGTATTAAGTAAAAGGCTCGTTGTATTTGGAATAAAGTATGATATAATATTATTTAGTTAAAAATGGGAGATGATTACTGTGAAAAAGATGAGATGTTTAATTTGTGGAATGATCATAAACGATAAAAACTATAATATGAATGATTCTACATTTATTGATAAAAATGAAGCAGACGATATAATTAGGTGTCCTTTTTGTGGCGTTTCAAAAGAATACCTAAGTGATGATGAGGAATATATCAATTTTAATCTAGACGACTTAGATGATAAAACCAGGAAAGTATTGGATATGGGTATGAAATTAGAAATATTCAATGGTGATTTTTATGCTGAAGCTAGTAAACAAGCAAAGGATGAGAAATTGAAAAAAATGTTTAAGGACTTGAGTAATATTGAGATGATGCATGCAAGAGTTCATAAAAATTTTGGCGGTTTTGAAACATTACCAAGTCTTAGAAAAATGGATTATACAAAGCATAATACTGATGAACTATTATTGATGGAAGCTAATAAAAGAGAGAAACATGCAATTGCATTTTATGATCGTTATTTTGATAAGGTTCCAGATAGTATTAAAAAAATCTTCAAAGCTTTATCTGATGTTGAGAAGGAACATGTTACAATAACTGAGTAAACCTAATATTGAATCTTACATACTTGTAAGGTTGTACATAAATTTTGTAAGGAAAATGAATGTTTTTATAGGTTGGTGTTTGGTATAATATAAATATGTTATTACCAAAGGGGGAATGGACATGATTAAAAAACTAATTAAATATGGATTTCTTTCATGTTTTCTATTGTTCTTGAGTTATTTAGTTATTAGAATAGTGAATAGTGATTGTATTGATGAAGAATAAAATATAATTTGATATAAAAAATAAAAAAGGTATGGGTACATGCCTTTTTTTGTTGACAAGAATTAATGAATGATATATAATAAAATTTAAAGCTTAATTATATAAAAAGACATAATAAACCAACTTTACTATATCATATTTTGGTTTTTTTGTCAAGGTTTTTGGATGAATTTATTTAGGAGGTTGTTATGAAATTACCGATTATGATTATTAATAGTTCAACGGAGCAGCAGGTCAATGAGATTATTAGACTTAATGAAGAGACTGTAAAATATGGTCTTACACTTTCTAAGCATGAGATTATGCAGATTATTGATGTTAGGAATGATTTGTTAAGAGGATATGGACGTATTGAATTAGGTACAGAAGTTATTAATAAATTAATTAAGAGTTTTTATAATTCTTCTTATATACAACAAGATATGTATATGTCGACTCTAATGGAATTACAAGAAGTTTTTTATTATATGAAGAATGAGACCGAAGATAATCTTAGTGATGATGAGATTATAGAGATCTTAAGAGAGTTTTTTGAGGATTATTGTAAGGGGTCTATTGAGTTATTGCAAGGAAGGGAAATTGAGAATTTTGCAAGGAATCAAAGAATCAAGTACCAAGAATCTGATTTTTTGAAGGGGGTGTCATTTTAATGAATAATGATTTGTCTTTACAGCTAATTAATAAAAATAATATAGAGACATTAGTTATATTGAAGAAATTAATAGCTAAATACACTTTTGGTGAAAGTTCGTCGGTGAAAGTAGAAGTTGCGGAGAATCTTTTACAGTCTATTCATTACTCAATTGATGCTTATGTAAGTGGATGTTCACAGGAAGAGGGATTAATTACCTTACAAAGTGAAGGGATTACAGAAATATATGAAAAAGGATTAAATATAGTAAAATTATGTTTGGAGGAATGTAAAGGGCTATACAAAAATGTCATTGATAATAAGCTTCAAATAAATATACAAGCTTATAACGATACTTTACACACAGCTATACCATATTTTTTAAGGGATTATAATTGTTTGTATAATGCTCATGAAACTATTTGCTGTATTGATTATCCATTAGCAATTGATGATATGGATATACAGGGAGTTTTTTATATTAGAAAGTATCTAGAGACAATCATGTTAGAAAATAAATTCTGCAATTATTTTATTAATGAAATAGATGAAGTGTTAAGTTGTTATGGACAGTTATACAAGTTAAATTATAGTGAAGCGTTAATAAATGTGTTTGAAATAGTAATCAATAACTATATATTTTTCTTAATAGCTGAAAATAAAGGAATTAGTATTCATATTTCCAAGGTTGATTATGAAATGATAGTAAGTAAAATCAGTAATTTAGAAAGGGAAGATCTTAATAAGCTGTTGGATAATATTTTTAAGGAGATAGCTGTTAATTTAGATATTAAAGATAAGGCGCTTATACATTATATTGAGGAGTATAAGAGTGTTTTTAGTGACAGGCTGATTAGTAATATCAAGCATGGTAGCTTAAAATATATGGTTATAGTTGATGATACACAAAAACTGCAAGAGATAAATTTATTGGACACAGATGATAGGATGGATGATGATTCATTCAAAGAATTGGTTAATACAATTCAAGAATGTAATGATACACAAGACATTATTAATATTATTAAGAATAATGTGAAATCGTTAATTGATTTTATAGATATTTTAAAAGCCGATTGTCTTTTTGGTGAAGAAACGTTTTATAGTATATTTAATATATTGAATGATATGGAATTAGCTATTTTAGGTAAGGTAGTCTATGATGAAGAGTTAAGATATAGAGAAGGGATTGACCTGTTGTTGATTGATATAGGTGATAGGGAAAAAGAATGGGAAATATATTATGATGATTTTATAAAAGATTTAGATAAAGATAGAATTAAAAACATTAAATGGCTAATGAGTAATTATAATATAGTGATATAATTTATATATTTTAATAAAATATTATGAATTTTATTAAAATATATATGGAGTGCATAATATCATAATATAACATAATATATAAAATAAATTGACATATTTAGACAATTACTTTATAATTATAACATAATATAGCTTATATGCTTGAAAGGAGGCAAATGACATGGGAGTTGCTGCTTTAGTCTTAGGAATTGTTTCTGCAATTGCTGCATTTATACCATTTTGTAACACAATAGCATTTGTACCTGCTGTAGTAGGTCTAATCTTAGGTATAGTTGAAACAGTTAAGAAGAGCAAAAACAATGAACCAAAAGGTATGGGGATTGCAGGAATAGTGCTTAATGCATGTGCAATAGTACTAATTATCATCTGGGTAATTTGTTTAGGATCTGCAATTGCAACAGCGCAATAATGAAAAAGAGGTTTATAATTTATAACTGGGTTTTCCTAGGGATATTGGTATATTTTATTTGTTTACCACTGATTACACCCATAATGGTAAAGGTTATGCCTGATTTATGGATCTGTCCATATCAAAAATATACAGGTAAAGAATGTCCGTTTTGTGGTGTTACAACGGATTTATACCGTTTGTTCAGGAATCCCCAAATATTAGGCAACATTAAGAATTTTAAAAATCCTGTTTCATTAATAGCCTTAGTATTAGGTTTGTTGGAGTTTCAGTATAGGATAATTATATTGATAACGGTTCAGAAAATAAAAAGAATCAAGGGGATTTTTATAACAGATATCATCATACATATATTATTAATAAGTATGTTTTTTTCTTTGGCTATTTATTTTTGGGACAAGTAAATTTAATATTTCTTATAAAGAATGAGTATCTAAAACGGGGAGCTTAATAAGCTCTCTTTTTTTTAATATATACCTTTAATTGGTCGATGTATTCTACTCTTTTTATTGATTATTTCTAATAATTGGTTTAAACTGAAATATATATAAAATAATAGAATATAGGTGATTATATGATAACTAAGATGATTCAGGTAAAAACCAATAAGCATACTGAGATGATTGATATAACTAGTAAGGTACAGAATATAATAGAATCTGAAGGTGTAGAAGATGGAATATGTACAGTTTTCATACCTCATACAACAGCAGGGGTTACCATCAACGAAAATGCTGATCCAGATGTTACTAGGGATATGTTGATGGAAATGAATAAAATAGTACCCTTAGAAGATGGGTATCGTCATATGGAAGGCAATTCTGCAGCACATATAAAATCAAGTATGATGGGATTCTCAGAAACTATTATAATCAAAGAGGGAAGACTACTATTAGGAACTTGGCAGGGAATATATTTTTGTGAATTTGATGGACCTCGCAATAGAAAAACCATGATTAATATTATTATAGAAAAATAATCACTTTACAAATGAGGCTTTTAGGCGTATAATACAATGGGAAAAACTTTTGTATATAACAAAATATATAGTGGTCAATAAATATTGTTCCACAGTATATATTTTTACAAATTTTTTTTGCAAATTTACGTGTTTATTAGTTAACAATAATATTAATATAAATATAGGAGGTTTAATATTGTATAAAGCAAAAACAAAGATCATTTGTACGATAGGACCTGCCAGTGATAATAGAGAGACTATTACTGAGCTTGTAAAGAATGGACTTAGTATCGCTAGACTGAATCTATCTCATGGAACAAAAGAGTATTATAAGAAGATTATTAATATAATAAAAGAAGTAAGAAAAGAGTTAGATGTTCCAATAGCTATTTTAATGGATACTAGAGGACCTGAAATAAGAACTAAGAATTTTGTTGACGGACAATTGAAGCTGGAAGTAGGTCAACAGATATCAATATGTAATGGAGATTTTGATGGTACCAAAGAAGGTTTTTGTATAACATATCCTACATTATATAAGGATGTGAAAAAAGGTAGCAAAGTATTAATTGACGATGGCTTAATTGAACTTGAAGTAATACAAGTTGATGCCAAAGAGAAAACTATCAAATGCGTTGTAAAAAATGGTGGTATAGTAAAAAATAAAAAAGGTATTAATGTTCCTAATGTAAATGTCAATCTACCTGCTATTACTGAAAAAGACAAAGAGGAAATACTTTACGGTCTTGAACATGATATTGATTTTATAGCTGCTTCCTTTATTAGAAAAGAGGAAGATGTTCTAGAAATCAGGAAATTCATTGATGATAATGGTGGCAAGGATGTTAAGATAATATCTAAGATCGAGAACCAGCAAGGGGTAGACAATATTGATTCAATCATAAAAGTCTCTGATGCGATTATGATAGCTCGTGGTGATCTAGGAGTGGAGACACCAACAGAGTTAATACCTATTGTTCAAAAGATGATAATTGATAAATGTAATCAAAATGAGCTGCCTGTAATTACAGCTACTCAGATGCTTGATTCCATGATAAAGAACCCAAGACCAACAAGAGCAGAAGTTTCTGATGTTGCTAATGCTATTATTGATGGAACAGATGCTATTATGTTGTCAGGGGAGACAGCTGCTGGATTATATCCAGTTGAAGCAGTAAAAGTGATGAGTAAGATTGCATATGCTTCTGAAAGCATGACTGACCACGAACAGAGAAATATCTGCAAAAAAAGCAAGACAAGTATTACACATGCTGTTAGTTATTCGGCTTATACTACTGCAATACACCTAAAAGCAAAAGCTGTAATTTGTCCTACTTATAGTGGTAATACTGCTAGAATGATTTCTATGTACAGACCTAATGTGCAGATAATTGCAGTAACTAGTGATGAAAAAGTTAGAAGACAAATGCAATTATTATGGGGTGTTACTCCGTTATTCTTAAAACAGGAAACGTCTACAGACATATTATTTTATAAATCAGTGATTATGGCAAGAGAATTAGGTATAGTTAATTCAAAAGACTTGGTGGTAATAACAGCTGGTGTTCCTCTTGCAGAAGGAAGTAAAACTAACTTAATGAAAGTACAAGTAGTAGAATAAACTAGAGGGGCTTAACAGCCCCTCTTACTTTTAGTTGACTTTTTTAATTGCACAACCATTCTCATCGCATATATAGGCTATCTCATTTTTTAATGGTTTGCCTTCATCAAATTGTGTAATACTATTAAACGTAGTTGTGGCTATATTATTTAGCGCCTCTTTTGTAAAGTAGGCTTGATGTGATGTAATCAGTACGTTAGGGAATGTTATAAGTCTTGACAATATATCATCATTGACCCCTTCTACAGAGAAATCTTCATAGAAATATTTATCTTCTTCTTCATATACATCCAAGGCAGCACTACCTATTTTATGTTCTTTAAGCCCTTCTATCAAATCTTTGGAATTAATTAATTTACCTCTACCAGTATTAACAATCATAACTCCATCCTTCATCTTATTAATACTTTTTTCACTAATTATATATTCTGTATCTTTTGTTAAAGGACAATGTAAAGTGATAATATCACTTTCTTTAAATAGGGTATTAAGGGGAACATAACTAAAACCTAACTCTTTGGCTGAATTATTATCAGGATATATGTCATAAGCGATAACATTACACTCAAAGCCTTTTAGAATCTTAATTAGAATTTTTGCTATTTTACCTGTACCAATGACACCTACTGTTTTTTGGTACATATCAAATCCTAATAAACCACTTAGAGAGAAGTTAAGATCTTTTGTCCTATTGTGTGATTTGTGTATTTTCCTGTTCAATGTGAGCATCATAGACATTGTGAATTCAGCTATTGCATGGGGGGAATAAGCTGGAACATGAACCACATGTACTTTCCCTTGTGCTGCTTTAAAATTAACATTATTATAACCTGCACAACGAAGTGCAATCAATTTAACTCCATATTCATATAGTTTATTTACAACAAATGAAGGAGCCTTGTCTTGTACGAATATAGAAACTACATCAAACCCTTCCGTAAGCTTTACTGTTTTATCACTTAAACGTTCTTCAAAGTATGTTATCTCAAAACCATAATCCTTATTTAAAACTTCAAATATTTCTTTGTCGTATGGTTTAGTATCAAAAAATGCTATTTTCAACATATCGGTCACCTCTTATATTATAGTTAAGTAAATTTTAATATATTATTCATGAGAATAAATAATAATTATTATTAATTAGGTATTATTATAAATTAATAATTTTTATAAGTCAAGTATGAATGATTAATAAAAAAATAGATCCTGCTTTGGATATTTGGCAGAATCTATCTTTTTTAAGTTTAGAAGTCTTAATTACTTATGAAATCTTATTCTATTATAGATTTTATAGTCAATAAATCATTGTAAGTTTGCTCTTTTAACTCTAATATTTGACTAAGAAGGTTTGCTGCTGATTCGAAGTCTTGAGAGGACATAGCAGTTTTAGCATCTTCTCTTAGAGATTTAACCATAGAATGTCTTTCTTTAATTGCTTCTAAATAAGGTTTTATTTCATCTTTGTGATTTTTGAATTGTGACTTCAAATCCTGGAATAATAATTTTTCGTCTTTTACCTGTTGTGTCAATTCTGTTCTCAAGGTATTGAAACTATCTCTTGTAGTAGAAAATTCATCTTTTAATGCTTTGTTTGATTCTTTTTTTGCATCAATTCTGCTTTTTATTTCATCTGCTTGAGATTTGAAGCTATCCTTTTCTGAATCCCTAATATCTTTTATTGAATCTCTAGTGATTTTGATGTTTTCGTTCATATCCTTTATGTCATCTCTTAACTCAATAACATTCTCTGGAATCTGAACTTTTTCTTTCACATTTTCTGGAGCACTCTCTGCAAGAGCAGATATACCTGAGAAAGTCATTATTCCAAGTATTAAAATAGTTGATACAAGTTTTTTCATATTAATCATCCTTTCAAATTTTTTCTTAACTTGTTTACAGTTATAGTGTAAAATAAAAATACGGCAGAATATTATTGTAAATGTGGAAAAAGTATGTAAAAAGAAATTTTGATTCTAAAACAGTGGAGGATAGGAATATGACAGATAAATTGATCTATGTGGTTGATGACGAGAAGAGTATTCGAGATTTGATAAAAGCATATTTAGTAAAAGAAGGATATACAGTCAAAACCTTTCAAAGCGGGGAATCAGCATTGGCAGCCTTTAATAATACTAAGTGCCATTTGATGGTTATTGATATTATGATGACCGGTATGGATGGTTATGAATTATGTAGAGAAATTAGGAAGTCCAGTGATATACCAATAATTATGGTTTCAGCAAAAGATGATGAGATTGACAGGATATTAGGTCTGGAGCTTGGAAGTGATGACTATCTATCAAAACCTTTCAGTCCAAGAGAGTTAGTAGTTCGTATCAAAAATATATTCAGAAGAATTGATAAATCCAACGGCAATAATATGGATGAAAAAGAAATAAATAAATTGTTAATAAATGATTTGATAATTTTAGAAGATGAAAGAAAAGCTGTAGCTAATGGTAATGAATTAAAGCTTACCAACAAAGAGTTTGAGTTTCTATTATTTATGGTTAAAAATAAGAATAGAGCATTTTCAAGAGAGCAAATACTAGATAACATATGGGGATATGATTATTATGGTGAAGAAAGAGCTGTAGATGACTTAGTAAAGAGAATCAGAAAGAAATTGAGAGAAAATAGTTCAAAGGTTGAAATATTAACAGTTTGGGGTTATGGTTACAAAATTGTTGACCAAGGTGAATCATGAGAAGAAATATTACGAAGAAAGTCATCCTACAATTCATACCCCTTATAATAGGTGCATTACTTGTTAGCAGCATTGTAGCCAATATTGCTATAAAAGTATTTTTAGAGAAAAAAGTTATGGAAGATCTTACTAATGAAGCAGCTATCATAAGAAATGTTATTACTACAGAAATTGGTAATGAAAAAAATATTGATAGAGAAAAGTTCAAAGATGTAATTATGCGTTCTCATAAGCTGGATAAGGTCGGCTTGGATAGCAGACTTGAAGTAATTACTAAAACAGCTAATAATGTTGTTATGTCCCAATCAAAAGACTCACAGTTTGATAGTCAGATGTTAACTGAATTAACTAATAGAATACAGAAAGGCAAAGAAAGCTTTATTATTAAAAATGATAAAGACGATTTTAAATATTATATTACTGTGCTTCCAATAAATAAATTAGTTAATAATAATAGAAAAGTAAGGTACTGGGTCATTTTGTATACCACTACTAAAGAAGTTTCTAATCTGACAAACACCATATTGAGAATAAACATTCTGATTATGATTATTATAGGTTTCATATCCATCGTTATTGGAGTATTTTTCGCAAGGTCATTGACAAAGCCTATAATAAAATTAAAAAACAGAGCCAACAGAATATCAAAAAGGGATTTTGACTCAATAGAGATGATTAATACAGGAGATGAAATAGAGGAACTAAGCGAATCTCTGGAACATATGGTTAATGAGCTAAAGAATTATGATGAATCCCAAAAAAGATTTTTGCAGAATGCCTCACATGAATTGAAGACACCGTTGACATCTATTAGTGGATATGCAGAGGGATTGAAAGATGGGGTTTTTGATAATACCGAAGAGGCTCTTGATACCATTATTGATGAAAGTTTAAGGCTGAAAAAACTAGTTGAGCAAATAATATTTCTATCTAAATTAGAAACTACGCATGAATTTTTTGAGATGAAGGTTGTTGATCTAAAAGAATTAATAGGAAATGCAGTTAAAAAAGTCTACGGATTATCGGCTAAGAAATCAGTAAATGTCAAACTAGATATAGAAGATAGGATTAATATATATGCAGATGAAGATAAGTTGATTCAAGGCTTTATCAATATCCTATCAAACTGTATTAGACACGCAGAATCTAATATAGATATTGCTGTTAAACAAGAACAAGAGTTATGTCATATTATCATCAGTGATGATGGTAATGGTTTCAGTAAAGAAGATTTAGAGAATTTATTCGACAGATTCTATAAAGGAGCGAATGGTAGTACAGGTCTAGGTATGACCATAACCAAATCCATTATCAATAAACATGGTGGACAAATCAGAGTCTCCAATAATGAGAATGGGGGAGCCAATTTTATTGTGACTTTCAAAACTATTTAGTAGTAAATATGACATACTGTTGTCAAGTTAACTATGTTAAATTATATGTGTTGATCTTTTATTTGAATGGAGGGAAAGTCTTGATTGAGATACCAGAGGCGATAGCATTATCACAACAAATTAATGATACACTTATAGGCAAAAAAATCAGTAAAGTATTAGCTAATGGTTCACCACACAAATTTGCTTGGTTTTTTGGTGAGCCAGAAGAGTATCATGAAAAATTAGCAGGTAAGACAATAGATGAATCAATAGCATTTGGGGGATACGTTGAAATTATTCTAGATTCTACACGATTAGTTTTTGGGGATGGTGTGAACTTGAAGGTTTTATACAAAGATGAGAAGATTCCCAAGAAACATCAGCTTTTAATCGAGTTTGAAGATAATTCATTGCTTATTGCATCTGTCCAGATGTATGGAGGCATGTGGTGTTTTGAAGAGGGAGAGTTTGAAAATATATATTATGAAATTGCAAAAGAGAAACCTTCTCCATTATCTGAAAAATTTGATTATGATTATTACAAAAAAATAATATCCCATGAAGAAGTACAAAATAAAAGTGCAAAAGCTTTATTGGCTACTGAACAGAGGATACCAGGATTGGGAAATGGAGTATTACATGACATATTGTTTAATGCTAAAATAAATCCCAAGAGAAAAGTCTCATCATTTTCACAAGATGAAATAGACAAACTATATGAATCTATTAAATCCACTTTACACGAAATGACTCTAAAAGGTGGTAGAGATACTGAGAAAGATTTATTTGGCTGTTCAGGAGGTTACAAAACCATATTAAGCAAAAAGACATATAAGGAACCATGTAAAATATGTGGAGGCAATATAATAAAAAAAGCTTATTTGGGAGGCAGTATTTATTATTGTGAAACTTGTCAGCCAGAATAAGTTAAATAAAGCAAGGTAGGGGAATAAAAAATAATTCCTCAACCTTTTTTTATGTTTATTATTATATAGAATTATGATATAATCATTAAAATATTTATATAGAAACTATATGAAACATTATTTATGAACATATCTTAATTAAATCATAGGAAGAGAGACAAGATCATGACAAAACTTTTTACAATGAAGAAAGAAATGGTTATATATTTTATTATTTTAGCACTCACTGCACTTGGTTTAGGATTGTCCAATGATATTTTTTCTAATTATTTTAAGGATGCTTATAATATTACAGCTTATCAACGTGGTATAATAGAATTTCCTAGAGAATTGCCTGGAATGTTATGTATTTTTGTTGTTACTGCATTATCTTTCATGGGAGATATAAGACTTTCTATCATTGCACAAATATTGAGTTTTATAGGTATTGCAGTGTTAGGATTTATAACACCAACATTTTCTGTGATGTTAATATTTCTATTCATCAATTCTATGGGAATGCACTTATTCTTTCCTTTACAAGACAGTATTGGAATTTCTTTGATTGATGATGAAAAGATAGGTAAAAGAATGGGGCAATATAAAGGGGTATTTACTGCTTTCAGTATGGTTGCAGCTATTATGGTGTTCTTAGGCTTTAGAACCAATGTTTTTAGTTTTACTACTAAGATTAAGTACATATTTGTTATTGATGCTGTAATATTTCTTGTGATAATTGTTTTATTCGTATATCTATTGAAATTATTGAAAAGACCTTTGGTAAAAAAGAAAAAATTAAAATTCGTATTTCGTAGAGAATATAAATATTATTATATATTAGCTATTATGCACGGGGTTCAGAAACAGATAATGGTAGTGTATGGTCCGTGGGTTCTTATAGACATTCTCAATAAAAAAGCGGATACATTAGCTATTCTCATGATGATAGGCAGCTTCATCGGAATTTTCTTTATACCAGCAGTTGGTAGATGGCTGGATCGTTTTGGAGTGAAAAAATTATTATATGCTGATGCATTATCATTTATTGGTGTATATGTTGCGTATGGTTTGATTACTACTGGATTTGATACAGGAAAGCTTCCACTTGTTGGTTTACCAGTTATCTTAGCTTATAGCCTAATTATAATTGATAAGATGTCCATGCAAATGGGAATGGTAAAGACTGTATATTTACGCTCAATAGCAGTTGATATGTCAGATATAACACCCACCTTATCCATGGGAATTAGTATGGACCATGTTGTTTCTATATTATGTGCTTATATTGGTGGTATAATATGGAGTGCATGGGGACCACAGTACATATTCTTTTTTGCTGCTACCTTATCCCTTGTCAATCTATTTGTGGCAAAAAAAGTTCAAATTAAATAATAGATATTAATAATATAAATTTTATACCCCTTCCTATTGACTACAGGGGTATAAAAATATATAATAAAATTAAACAGTGTTTAATAATTAAATATTGTTTAATATGATCTGGAAGAGTTAGGTAATTATGAGTAGACAAAGGCAAATAAATAAAAAAGAAGAAATAAAACAATTAATATTGAATACTGCAAGAGAAATAATGGTAGAAGAGGGAATTGATAAAATATCCATAAGAAAGATTACCAATACATTAGATTATTCTCCAGGTATTGTGTATCACTATTTCAAGGATAAAGATGAGATTACAGAAATACTATTAAAAGAAGGCTATGGAGAAATCTTAAACAGTCTTAGGGATGTAAAAGACCATGGAAATGAGCCGGAGAAAGAAATAAGAGCGAGATTTATAAGTTATATTAATGCTGTTCTCAAGTTTTCCGAATACTACTTAGCAATAGTCCTAAGTGACAAGGCATCTATATTGCAATATACAAGTATACTTCACAAAGGGGTCAGTGAAGACAGAAAATCAATTAAGATATTATGTGACAGCATTAGAAAGGGGATACAATTAAATCAGTTCAAAGAATGTAACGTTGAGCTTACAGCTCAAGCTTTATGGGTTTCCATTTTTGGATTAACTGTGCGATTGATTATTGAAGGGGAGATTGATATAGAGCAAAAAGAAAAATTAATCAATCAGCAATTGGATATTCTGATAAGTGGAATCAAAAAATAATAAGAGGTGGTTTGATGAAGAAGCTAAAAAAACGCAGTAAAGTTTTATTGATAATATTAGGCATCCTTGTTATAGCATTTTTCGCAGTAAAATCAATTCATGTAAAGGAGATTGAGGTTAGTAATATTGACCTTAATACCTTGGAAGATGGTATTTATAAAGGAAGTCATGATTCTACATTAGTCAAGGTACGGGTTAGTGTGGAAGTTGAAAATCATACGATCAAGACTATCGTTATTGATGAACATCAAACAGGTCTAGGGAAAAAAGCAGAAGCTATGACAGAAAAGATTATTGAAAAACAATCGTTACAGGTGGATGGTATAACTGGAGCTACAGTTAGTAGTAATGCTATAAAAAAAGCCATAGAAGATGCATTGAGTAAAGACCAACAATAAATATAATTAGGGAGGTTTGTTATGAGTACTTTAATAGTTTATGGAACAAAATATGGCTTTACAGGAAAATGTGCAAAAGCTCTAGAGAATGAATTAAATGGTAAAGTTGATATTATCAATTTACAGAGTGAAAGCATAAAGGACTTATCTGGTTATGAAAAAATCATTATTGGAGGTCCTATATATGCAGGGCAGCTTCGTAAAAATGTTAAGCAATTCTGTGTAGATAACCTTAACATGTTATTGAGTAAAAAAGTAGGATTATATATATCATGTTCAATGACAGGAGATGACGCAATAAAACAAATAAAAAACGCTTTTCCAGAGGCGCTGTATAAAAGAGCAGTGATTAAAGACTATCTTGGTGGAGAAGTCAATCTAGAAAAGGCACGTTTTTTTGATCGCCTAATCATTAAGATGGTATCAAAATCTGATGATAGTACCCCAAATAGGAATAATGGAATATGTATGGATAACGTAAAAAGATTTGCAGATGCTATAAATAATTGTTAATAGTATATTATAATTATATTTAATGGTGAAAGAAGAACTATTTATTCACAACTTCTTTTACCATTAATTTTTTTGTGTTATAATCAAATGGCTGTGTATTAAATAGATAGAATCTAATCTGTAATATTAAGATATAATATATATATTAAAATTTTTATGAGTGGGAGGTATATATATGAGTGTTTTAATAGTCTTTAGTACCAAATACGGCTTTACAGAAAAATGTATTAAAGTTTTACGTAATGATTTACAAGGTGAAGTGAAGATAGTTAATATTCAACAGGAAATGATTAAAGACATAAGCTGCTATGATAAGATTATTATTGGAGGACCTATTTATGTAGGAAGATTCCAGAAAAAACTACGGAGATTTTGTTCGGATAATCTGCAGATTCTGTTAGATAAAAAAATCGGATTGTTTGTAACGTGTTCTGTAGGTGGGGATATTGCGATTAAGCAATTGAATGATGCTTTCCCTAGTGAGTTATGTAGAAATACTATTGTAAAAGGGTGTTTTGGAGGAGAAATCAATAAGGAAAAAGCTAGATTTTTTCATAGACTAATTGTAAAGATGGTTTCAAAAACTGATAGTTCCAGTACTCATAGAAATAACGGTATGATTATAGAAAGCATCAATGAATTTGCAGGTATAATAAATAGTAGATAACATATTTATTATACCTGTATTTAGATTACTTGTTTATAGCTTCTTTATAAGGTTTTATGATAGCTTCATTCATTTTACCTTTTGATTTTGCCTTAACTGAAGGTATTGACATGAGCCATCCTATTAATATCATTTTAATCATGGTCTTTCTTTTTTTCTGAGGGAAATCGTATATACCATGTTTCTTATAAAACTTATGGTCTTCTTTCATAAGTCCACGCATTACATAAATTAGGTCCCTAAATATCTTCATGCCTCCAACTCCATAAAAATTCTCAGGCAGTACTAATTTGTTTTCAAGGGCAAACTCAGTTTGCAGGGATAGGTTCATCAAATTATTTTTAATCACATCATTATCTTTGCTTTCATCACATACTACAGAAGTTAAATAATTGTGACCAACTTCACTTCTGCCTTCAACAATAGTCTTCAGGTTACTTTCTTTTGAATATTCACCGCTTAATATATAACCTACTGGCATACCCATAGTGACTGTTCTATGCCCATTACAGAACTGTCTATCGTTGTATAGCTTGAATGAAGCTCCCATGGAATGATCTTTTATTGTAGCCGCATATATTATTGAATCAGCTTTTTGGATGGTATTACGTAACAAATCTTCAAAACCATCTTTATAAATACATTTACCGTCAGATGCACAATTAAAACAACCAAGACATCCACCAGAAAACTTGAAGTCATTGATGTTAATTATTTTTGTTTTATACTTATATGTGGCACAAAAATCATCTATCATATTTTTTAGACTAACATCTTCATCAGTACAGTTAGTAACAATTACCGTTTCAAAATCAGGCTTTACATCATTCTTATCAAGGCTTCTATCATATACGAAATCAAATTTAGAAGGTGTATGATTAGCTATATTAATAACATTACTCTTAACAGAAAATCTTACATATTTCCAAAAAAGTTTAAGCTCTTTTCTTCCTTTTTCTGTAAGTAGATCATCCATATCACAAGATATACCCTTAATATATTTTAACTCCATATCATTACAGTTATCTTCAATATAATGATGTGCTGTAATGTCAAAAAAATGTTTGGAGGTAGTTAACTGTGTTGCAAATTTACCTTTTAGATTGGTAAGAAGACTAGATTGTTTCATTAGCTCAATAAATCTATGAAGTTGATAGGGAGCGATGAATGTATAGACAGGATAAGAAAAAAGTATTAGATCATAGTTACTCAACTTCTGCATGATCGTTTCAAATTGGTCAGGTTTCTCTAATTTTTTTATTTGCTGACCAACATTAATTATTTCAAAACTATCATCTTGAAATTGTTTTTCTAAATATAAAACTGATTGTAAGGTTACACTATACTTTCCTTTTGGGCTTCCATTCAATACTGCTACTTGCATATTTACACCTCATTAAATTTTATTTTTTAAAGATTTACTTTATATCTTGTATTCTATAAATAATCAATCATGGATTATAAACTTGTTTCTACCATTGGATTTAGCTTCATAAAGTGCTAAATCGGCTCTACTTAATAAATCAGTTACTGTATCATTGGGTTTTAATCTAGTTAAACCAATGCTAATTGATGAATCAAGATTTTTTGTATGACCTATCTTTTGGATTGCTTCCAATAGATCATTCATCTTAGATTTTACGATGGTTTCATCTCCAGTATAAATGATGGCAAATTCATCGCCACCCCATCTAGCTAATATATTGGGTGCTTTTATAATTTCACCAGCTTTTTTGGCGAAACTTATTAATAAGTCATCACCAATAAGATGTCCGTAAGTATCATTGATTTTCTTGAAGTTATCAACATCCAATAGAGCTACATATATATTAGAGCTAGATATCTCCTGGTCACTTATCAGAGCCTGAAGATATTCATCAAAGATTCTTCTATTATTTACATGGGTAAGTGAATCATAAGTTGCTAGATTATGCAATTTATAATTAGCTTCTTTTAATTTTATACTGTATTCTTCTTGTTTTTTCTTTTCAGTAGTATATGCATTAGCAAATTGTTTGATTAAATAATATGATGCATATAATGTTAGTGGGATTTGTATAAGTCTATCCCAAAATTGTGAATCGGTTGGATGTGTATTAATTAAATCGGGTCTCAAATGTTCAAATATGTAGAGTCCTGTAAAAGTTCCAATCAACAGGATTATCAATATGGTTCTTTTTTTTGAATTAAATAGATATGTAATGCATATTAAGATGATAAATACATAGGCAATTGTATTATTAGCAGTTCCACCTGAATCAAACCATCCAACTGGGATAAAGAACAAAATTATAAATATAAAAAATATAAATTTTACATGTTCTTTTTTAGGGGTTTCCTTAGTCTCATAATATAATGCGAAGAAACACATAATTATTAAACAAATCCATTTTGTGTTGACTATGAGAGGAAATTTAAATATTATATTACCGACTATACATATAGTTGATAAAACTATACCAGTTTTTACTATTGAGTTGAAAATTTTATTTTCTAACATTTTACACTCTCATTTCTTATGAATGAATATTAATAGTATCGTTAGTTCTCTAGTAAAGTTTATTGTTTAATTTTATCATATACCCACTGTCCTTTCAATGTAGGTGATAGATTAATTAGATATTATTATTGATAGCATAAGGTTAATTTGAATTATTTACCACTGCATAAAATGAAACTTTTCATAAATTGTTTTCGTCTTATAAGTGTTAAATATTTTAGGTAACTCCATACCTAATGCTATTTTAACTAATTATTACATTTTTTTGGCAGATAATTATTATCTGCCTCTTTTTTTTATCCTAACTACTTAAGCTTTTTTAATTAAGTTTTAACTTAAGTCTAATATAGTCATGCTATAATCTTATAAAATGAATATAATTTATAGGTGGTGAAAATAATGCCTTTTACTTTATCGCATCCAGCAATTGTCTTGCCTTTTGGAATGAAAAAAAATAAATATGTAGATTTTACAGCTCTTGTAATTGGATCAATGGCACCTGATTTTGAGTACTTTTTACACTTTAGACCTTATAGAACTATTGGTCATAGTTTTTTGGGACAATTATATTTTAATTTACCTTTAATATTAATACTTGCATTAGTATTTCATTACATAATTAAAGAACCTATGATAACCAATTTACCTAAGCCTTTTTGCAATAACTATTATTATATTGCTAGAGATAAGTGGAAATTAAACTCAGTATTAAGAATAATTGTCTTTATATATTCAGCTTTGATTGGAGCATTTTCACATATTTTTTGGGATGGGTTTACACATTCCACTGGTTTTTTTGTAGAAAAATTCCAGGTGCTAAGAGAATATATAGATATTGCTGGTATTAGACTTCCAGTGTACAATCTGTTACAACATTTTAGTTCAATCATGGGATTGATAGTAATATTTTTATTTATCATCTATAAACGAGATAAAAATTCACATATGGGTGTTAAGAATGCAACAGCTAATAAAATAATTTACTGGTGTGGTGTGATATTAATAACAATCTTCGTTATGATAATAAAAAGAATGCTGACAGGAAAGTATCTGATAGCAAGCTTAATCATTACATCTATAAATGGATTTTTCATAGGGTTGATTATCATGTCAATATTAATAAAAGTAAAAAGCAAGATTAGTTTAATTAAATTAGAATAATGTGCTTATATTTCCATTAATTTAATAAATATGATAGTATAAAATATATAATTTTTTAATTTTGCCGATATACTTGGCATATAATGATTAATTATAATTATAGTTTTAATATGAGGAGGGAATTAATTGTTAAGTAAATCGTTAGTTGAAGATGTTTTGACAGCAGCAGTTTCTACTGGAGGGGACTTCGCAGAGATATTTGCAGAGGACAGAAATGATACACAATTATCCTTAGTAGGTGGAAAGCTTGAAAAAAGTGTTTCAGGTAAGATATATGGTATAGGGATTAGAATATTCAATGGACTAAATTGTGTTTATGCTTATACTAATAACTCCACCAGAGATAATCTGATAAAGGTAGCTAAAGAAGCTGCGTCCGCTATTAAGGGTGCGAAATATAATTTGGTACTTAACTTTAATAAAGGTGAAGCCCGTAATATCCATCCTATCAAAATTATGCCTAGTTCAATATCAAAATTCAATAAAGTAGATTTAATGAGATCAGCATATGAAGCTGCAAAAGGATATGACCCTCTTATTTCACAAGTGAAAGTACAGTATCTAGACCATAATCAAAAGGTATTTATTGCTAACACAGAAGGTACTTTTGTAGAAGACAATAGAATCCGTTCTAGAATTATGATTCAATCTATAGCTTCTAGAAATGGAGAAATGCAAACAGGTATACATGGACCAGGAGCGCAAATGGGCTATGAGTTTTTTGATAAGATTGATGTGAATGGATACGCAGAAGATTCAGCTAGGATGGCAAAAACAATGTTATTAGCTGATTATTGTCCTAGCGGTAAAATACCAGTTATAATCAATAATTGTTTTGGTGGAGTGTTATTTCATGAATCGTGTGGTCATGGATTAGAAGCTACCAGTGTAGCTAAAAAATCATCAGTATTCGCTGACAAACTTGGGGAACAGGTTGCATCAGAATTAGTTACTGCAATTGACGATGGAACTATACCTAATGCTTGGGGCTCAATAAATATAGATGATGAAGGTTCAAAAGCTAGGAAAAACGTATTAATAGAAAATGGTATTCTAAAAGGTTATATGATAGATAAATTCAACGGACGTCGAATGAATATGGAGTCAACAGGTTCTGGCAGAAGAGAATCCTATCGTTTTGCTCCAACTTCAAGAATGACTAATACATACATTGCAGCAGGTAAGTCAACAAGAGAAGAAATAATAGCCAATACTGAATATGGATTATTCGCTAAGAGTCTTGGCGGAGGTTCTGTAAATACATCAACAGGTGAATTCAATTTTGCTGTAACTGAAGGTTATATTGTTAAGAATGGTAAGATTGATAGACCTGTTCGTGGAGCTACTTTAATAGGAACAGGAATAGAAGTTCTCGAGAAAATCGATATGGTTGGCAATAATGTAGACCATGGTCAAGGTATGTGTGGTTCTATTAGTGGTAGTATACCAGTCAATGTAGGGCAGCCTACTATTAGAGTAAGCAAAATGACTGTTGGTGGAAGGGATGGTGATAAATAGTGGATAATAAGAAAATGATTAAAATGTTATTTGATAAGGGTAAAAAAGCTGGATTCGAAGAAATGGAAGTATACATTTATAATAAAAAAGGACTTAGTTTAAAGGTGTTCAAAGGCGATGTTGATACTTTTGAGAATTCCGTTGAAGAAGGACTTTCATTTAGAGGATTGTATAATAATAAAATGGGTTACTCATATACTGAAAAATTAGATGAAAGCTGTATTGACATGCTCATAGAGGAAGCCATGGAAAATGCTAAGATAATTGATAACGATGACGTTGATATTATATTTGAAGGTTCTAAAGAATATAAAAATGTGACTACTTATAATAGGGACTCAGAAAAAATAAGTACTGAACAGAAGATTGATTATCTGATACAGTTAGAAAATGAAATATTCAAAAAAGATAATAGAGTTGTTGCCATGCCTTATAATATACTTGAGGAGACTACTAATAGTACAATAATCAGTAATACCAAAGGACTTAATCTTGAATATAAATCCAACCGTGTAGAAACATATGCATTCATTGATGTAAAAGAAGATGGAGATGTAAAAGCAGCATATAGATATAAAGTTGCTGATGACCTAAACAAAATAGATGGTAAGAGCATAGCTGCAGAAATAGTAGACGAAGCAATATCAATGCTTGGAGCCACTCAAATAAAATCAGGGAAATATCCAATTATCCTTAGAGCTGATGTATCAGCACAAATTCTAAGGGCATTTGCACCAATTTTCTCAGCTGATAATGTACATAAAGATTTATCCCTATTAAAAGGTAAGATAGGGGAAAAGATAGCTAATCCAGCAATTACTATTGTAGATGATCCTTTTATGAAAGGTGGAGCATACACTAAGCCATTTGATGCAGAAGGAGTGGCTAGTAAATACAAGAAACTGGTTAGCAACGGTATCTTGAAAACTTATTTCCATAATCTTAAGACAGCTACCAAAGATGGTGTAGAGTCTACAGGTAATGCATATAAAGCTGCTTACAATTCAATCATAGATATTGCACCTACCAACATGTATATAGAAATAGGTAAGAAAAGCTTGGATGAGTTGATTGGAAGTGTAGAAGAAGGTTTATTAATTATTGATGTACAAGGTTTGCATTCGGGATTGAGTACCATTTCAGGAGATTTTTCTGTTTCTGCTTATGGCTATGAAATCAAACAAGGTAAAATTGCCAGACCAGTTAATCAGATTACCATATCCGGTAATTATATAGAGATGATGAAAAATATTGAAGACATAGGAAATGACTTGGAATTCGTAATGCCTAGTAGAGGATATGTTGGTTCACCATCCTTAAAAATCAGTAGTTTATCTGTAGCAGGAGAATAACCAAAAAGATAATGCTCTTGACAATATTGTTGAGAGCTTTTTTTATCTTATAGAAAAGTTTTTACAAAACACAGGAACAGCTATTATATTATCAAAAATCAAGGAGGAGTGTAATATGAAACAGTATATTGTATTAATTATGATGATAATATTAGTAACAGGTTGTACAACGGACAAAGAAAAAGCGGAAAGTAATCCAGAAATAATAGGAGATGTAGTTAAAAATAATAATGAAGCAAAGATAGAAGAAAGAGAAGAAAAGGATAAGGAAATAGATATTGCTGATGTAGATGATGAACAGGATAACATTATTAATTCTGATGGTAAAACTGTTCAAGAAAGATTTAATGTACCTGATAATTATGAGAGAGTAAAAGTTGAAGAAAAATCTTTTGGGGAATATTTAAGAAACCTTCCATTAAAACCACATGGTTCCAAAGTTAAATATTATGATGGTAATATAAAAGATAGAACTAACGTTTATGAAGCAGTTATTGATATGAATATAGGAGATAAAAATCTACAACAATGTGCTGATGCAATTATGAGACTGAGGGGAGAGTATCTATTTGGTAAAGGAGATTATGATAAGATACATTTTAATTTTACCAATGGTTTCAGAGTTGATTACAGTAAATGGATAGATGGTTATCGCATTAAGATAGATGGCAATAAGACAGAGTACGTAAAGAAAACACAACCATCCAATACTTATGAGGATTTTCTGAATTATATGGAGTATATATTTATGTATGCAGGCACATTATCCCTGTCAAAAGAGCTTGAAGATATAGAAATAGAGGATATGGAGATAGGGGATATTTTCATTAAAGGAGGAAGTCCTGGACATGCTGTTATAGTAATTGATATGGCAGTTAATAAAGAAACAGGGGAAAAATTATATATGCTGGCTCAGAGTTATATGCCTGCGCAGGATACTCAAGTGTTATGTAATGGTAATAATAAAGAGCTAAGTCCTTGGTATAGACTTGATGATAATGAAATAATTAGTACTCCAGAATGGACTTTTGATAAAAATCAATTAAAAAGATTTCCTAAATAAAAAATAATTTTTTTTATTGTTAAAATGATATTGACAATCATTATCAATAAGTATATAATGTTATTAACAAATGTTAAGGTTAACCTTAACAATCAAGGGGTGATGAAATGTTAAACAGGGCAGAGCAGGATTATATCAAAGTAATAATAGTCCTAGAAGATAAAAATACAGAAGAATATCTTAGTAACAAAGAACTAGTAAAAAAATTTGGTCATACACCACAAACTGTTAATGAAACAATAAAAAAATTAGTCAATAAAGATTTAGTAGAATATGTACCATATAAAGGCTGTAAACTTACTAAAGAGGGCAGAGAGATAGGTACAAGATTAATCAGGATTCATAGGATATGGGAGTATTTTTTATATGAAAAGTTAGGGTATACTTGGGAACAAGTGCATGAAGAGGCTGAAAAATTAGAACACGTTACTTCATTTTTATTAGAAGAAAGACTTTATGAATATTTAGGAAGGCCTGAACAATGTCCCCATGGAAGCTATATTCCTAAACTTAATGATTCATCGGGAACAAATTAATAATTAGGAGGTCAAATATATGAAAAAAAACTTATTTATTGTATTTATAGTATTAGTATTAGCAATGGGAGTTACTGCTTGTAATAGCAGCAAAAAGGTTTCAAAGGTTGAGGGAAAATATAGTATAGTTGCAACGACTACTATGATTGCTGACTTAGTAAAGGTTATCGGCGAAGATAATGTAGATGTTAAAGGTCTTATGGGACCAGGAGTTGATCCACATTTATATAAAGCTAGTGCTGGCGATGTTTCATTAATGCAAAATGCTGATATGGTTTTCTATAACGGTATACATCTTGAAGGTAAGATGGGTGAAGTTTTTGAGAATCTTAATGGAAATGGAAAGATAGTTATTGAAATAGCTTCTGGTATTGATGAGAAGAATCTGATAGTAAGTGAAGATGATTTACATGACCCACATATCTGGTTCAATGTATTACTATGGAAAGATGCAGCAAAAGTAGTAAGAGATGGTCTTATAGAATTTGATAAGGAAAATGAGAGCACATATAATGAAAACTATGAAGCTTATATAAAAGAACTGGATGAGTTACATGAATACGTAAAATCCAGAGTAGAGGAATTACCAGAAAGCAAGAGGATATTGATTACTGCTCATGATGCTTTTGAATACTTTGGAAGTACTTATGGGTTCAGTGTTAAAGGATTACAAGGTATTTCAACAGCTTCTGAAGCTGGTACAGCAGATGTAAGGGAATTGGCAGATTTTATTGTGGAACACCAAATAGGTGCTATATTCATTGAATCATCAGTTCCTAAGAAAAATGTTGAAGCTCTACAAGAGGCGGTAAATGCGAGAGGTTTTGAAGTTGAGATAGGTGGAGAACTTTTCTCTGATTCACTAGGAAGTGAAGGTACAGAAGCAGAAACCTATATAGGGACTGTTAAAAGTAATGTGAATACAATAGTTGATGCATTAAAATAATATACACTAAAAAAAGAGGGTAATTATATGGTTAAAACAGATAATTATGTAATAGAAGTTGAAGATATGACAGTTGCATATAGGGTAAAACCTGTGCTTTGGGATATTGATCTAAGAATTCCAAAAGGGGTTTTAATGGCTATAGTTGGACCTAATGGTGCAGGAAAATCTACTTTAATAAAGGCTATGCTGGATCTGATAAAACCTATATCAGGTAGTACACTCTTTAATGGACGATCTTATAGACAGCAGAGAAAAAATATAGGGTATGTACCTCAAAGAGGTAGTGTAGATTGGGATTTCCCTACAACTGTGTTGGATGTAGTTCTAATGGGAAGATATGGACATATTGGTTGGATAAAGAGACCTGGGAAAAAAGAAAAAAAATTGGCTGAGGAAGCTTTAGTCAAAGTGGGTATGGAAGATTTTGCACGTAGGCAAATAAGCGAATTATCTGGCGGACAGCAGCAACGTGTCTTTTTGGCAAGAGCCATTGTCCAAGATGCAGATATATATTTTATGGATGAGCCGTTTCAAGGAGTAGATGCTAAGACAGAAAGAGCAATTGTTGACATATTGAAAGAAATGAGAAAACAAGGGAAAACAGTAATAGTTGTACACCATGATCTTCAAACAGTAAAGGAATATTTTGATTGGGTAACTCTACTTAATATCCAGCTTATAGCATGTGGTCCCATTTCGCAAGTATTCACAGAAGAGAATTTAGTTAAAACATATCATAGTACTGGCAGATTGCTAAAAGGTAGGTAATGTTATGGTTGATTTTAGAATGATATTTACAGATTACACATTACAAATAGTTTCATTAGGTTCTGCGCTTCTTGGTATAATAAGCGGAGTAGTTGGAAGTTTCGCAGTTCTAAAAAAACAGAGTTTATTAGGGGACGCAGTATCACATGCGGCATTACCAGGAATTACTCTTGCATTTATTTTCAGCGGGAGTAAAAATACATTGATTCTTTTAATAGGAGCATTAATTACAGGTTTATTAGCTACTTGGCTGGTGGGATTAATTGATAAGCATTCCAGAATAAAATTTGATTCAGCTCTAGCACTTATATTATCAGTATTCTTTGGTATTGGACTTACTTTATTGACATATATTCAAAAAATACCGAATGCAAATCAAGCAGGACTGGAGAATTTTATTTTTGGTCAGGCATCCACACTGCTACGTAGGGATGTCAAGATAATATTTATAGCTGGTATTGTTGTCATTACATTGGTAATTATCTTTTGGAAGGAACTTAAAATAATCTCATTTGATTATGAGTTTGCAAGAAGTATTGGTTTCTCAACAAAAAAATTAGACTTTCTATTAGCTAGTATGATAGTTACGACAATAATCATAGGATTGCAAACAGTAGGAGTCATTTTGATGAGTGCCATGTTAGTCGCACCAGGTGTTGCTGCTAGGCAATGGACCAATAAACTGTCTATCATGGTTATACTTGCATCTATCTTTGGTGCAGTGAGTGGTATACTTGGAACTATAATCAGTTCATCCACCTCCAATATGCCTACAGGTCCATCTATAGTACTAGTCATAAGTATAATAGTAATCGCCAGTATTTTACTTGCACCTAATAGAGGATTAGTATGGAAAAGAATCAAAGATTTTAGAAATAGAAAAAATTGTTTAGTTGTTAGGGGGTAGTAGAAATGACACCACAATTAGAGATTCAAATAATAGCAGTAATAGTTGCAATAGCTTGTTCTATCCCAGGGGTATTTTTAGTTCTAAGAAGTATGGCTATGATGTCAGATGCTATAACCCATACAATATTATTAGGAATTGTAGGAGCATATTTTATAGTATTCGATCTGAGCTCACCTGTTTTAATAATAGGGGCGGCAGTAGTTGGATTACTTACAGTATATTTGGTGGAACTTCTTAATTCAACTAAATTATTATCAGAGGATTCGGCAATAGGTGTTGTATTTCCACTACTTTTCAGTATTGCAATAATCATTATTTCAAAATATGCTAGCTCAGTTCACTTAGATACGGATTCAGTATTATTAGGAGAGTTGGCTTTCGCACCATTTAACAGAATGGTTATTGGTTCAGTTGACATTGGAGCAAAAGCAATTTATTCTATGGGAACAATATTGTTGATAAATCTAGTATTGGTAATTATATTTTTTAAGGAATTGAAGTTAGCTACTTTTGATAAAGGGTTGGCAGCGGTTCTAGGTTTTTCACCCATCCTAGTTCACTATGGGTTGATGACTTCCGTTTCAGTTACGGCAGTAGGAGCTTTTGAAGCAGTAGGATCCATATTGGTGATTGCATTTATGGTAGGTCCACCTATTTCGGCATATTTGATAACTGATAATCTTAAGAAAATGTTGGTATTAAGTGGTATAATAGGCGCTGTCAATGCTGTTGCAGGGTATCAGATAGCTGAGTTTTTTGATGTATCTATTGCAGGATGTATGGCAGCCGTTACGGGTTTAACTTTCATGTTAGTATTTGTTTTTGCACCAAAACGTGGAATAATAACTATAATGAGAAGGCGTAAGTACCAAGAAATCGATTTCGCTGCAAAAACAATGTTATTCCATGTTTATAATCACGAAGGTAATGAAAATGAATATATAGAAAATGGTATAGTAAGTATATGTAATCATTTGAATTGGCAGAAAGATTTCTTGGAACGTATTGTAATGAGATTAAAAAATGATAACTATATTATTGAAACTAATGGAATCTTTAAACTGACTGATGAAGGAAGGGAATATACTGTCAGAAGTTATGAAGAGATTGTAGCTCAATAAATTTATAAAAAGGCTGTTACACAGGATTGATGTCTTGTGAGACAGCCTTTTTTCATTGTTGGATTATTGAGAGTAAGAAGGTAGATTGACAAATAGTGTAATATTATGTGATAATAATATTGATTTGATATTAAAAGGAGTGAATTGAATGAGTAATAATAAAGTAGCTGTTGATGAAAGATTCTTAGAGAAATTATCTGATTTATATATTACACAAGAACAAGGGGTGAATTCATCTATTGCCATGTGGAGCAATATAAAAAAGCATAATGAAATGTATATACCTTGTTCAATTACTAAGAATGAGTGTATGTGTATGATTGAATTCTTAGAAGGATATAAAGAATCCATAAACTATATATATGAAGGAGATCCTCTAAGGGAAATTGATGATTTTATGATTTGTTGTGGAAATGAATTCCCAGGCAATAAAGAATTAGAACTAAAATGGGGATGTAATGTGCTTTATGCAGAAAGTAAATTCTCTGATTTAGATGAATTATGTCAGTATATAATTGTAGAATGGGCAATAATGTATAGAGAATATAATGAAGACCAGAAAAAAATATTTGAGAAATATATTGAAGATCTTTATAAAACTAGGTGAACTTTTAATTATAAATTCACCTAGTTTTTTTATCATTACCATAAATCAAGAATATCTTGCAGGAACCTACATAAATGTTTATAATAATAACAATGGTATATGAAATAACGAGGAGGAGTAACTTGAAGAACATATTAAGCAAAATAGAATATAACTCACCAGTGGTTCTGACATTTTCTTTATTGGCAACAGCAATTTTCTTTATTGATCAGATTATACCTTTGGATATTATTAATTCCTTATTTGTTTATAGAGGTGGATTTTCTTTGATAAGTTTGGTACAGATGATTTTATGGCCTTTGGGACATGCTTCTATAGATCATTTGCTAGGGAATATTACATTAATTCTATTGATAGGACCGATGCTTGAAGAGAAATATTCTTCAAAAACAATTTTAATCTTAATTATTATAACAACAGTAGTGATTGGATTTTTTCAAGCTATTATTTTTAGTAGTGGAATATTAGGAGCTAGTGGTATTGTATTCATGATGATAATACTAACTTCCTTCACTAATATGAAAGATGGAAAAGTTCCCCTTACATTTATATTTATAGCTATATTATTCTTGGCTAAAGAAATATATAATGGGATATTTGTAACTAATAATATCTCAGAATTAGGGCATATATTAGGAGCTCTTGTAGGAATGGGATATATATACATAGTACAAAAAAATAAGAAGAAGCAAAGTATATAGCATATTTACTTTACATTAGAGAGAGGGCATTTGATTGAATAAAAAATATAAATTATATGGTTTTAATAACCTGACTAAAACTCTCAATATGAATTTTTATAATATTTATTATATAGATGGTAATGAGTTGAAAGATCAATATATAGACTATATCAATTGTAATTTTAGTGCAGATAATTTAACAAAAGTACTTAGAAAGGTTACTAAGATGATTGGTGCCAATATATTAAATATCGCAAAGCAGGATTATGACCCACAAGGTGCCAGTGTCAATCTATTGATTTCAGAAGGGCAGATACCAGTTGTTAAAGTGGATGATTCCTGCAACAGAGGAAATCTCATGCCTAATGATGGGCATGTGGTAGGGCATTTAGATAAGAGTCATGTTACTGTACATACTTATCCAGAAAACAATTATCATAGCAATATATATGTGGTAAGAATAGATATTGAAGTTAGTACTTGTGGTGAAATATCACCTTTAGTAGTTATCAATTACTTGATTGAACAATTTGGTTCAGATATGGTAACTCTAGATTATAGGGTTAGAGGATTCAGCAGAGATATTAATGGAAGAAAACGTTACAATGATAATAATATAAAATCCATACAAGAGTTTATTTCAGAGGATAATAAGTCATGTTGTGAGTTAGTTGATTTTAATTTACCAAAAGAAAATATATATTATACCAAAATGAGAAATGATGATTTTGAAATTGATAAACATTTATTTAAGCTAAAAGAAGAAGATGTACAAGATAAAAAAGTCAAATGTATAATAGACAAAATCAAGAATGAATTGAATACTATATTTTATGGAAAACAATAATATTAATGGGGCTGCAGATAATACTAGTTGGTATTATCTGACAGCCCCATATTTATTAATTAATATTATTATTCTTTACCAAGTTTAGCTTTTAGTGCAGCAAGTTCATCCATTACCTCAGAATCTGAATTTTCAAGTTCTGCAAATTGACTGTCTAGATCATCATTAGCCATATAGCTATTTAATTCTGTAGCTGCTTCAGCTTCACTTTCAATTGTATCTACTTTTTCACTGATTCTAGAAAAAGTATCAAATACACTTGTATCATTAACGCTTGACATAGTTTTTTGAATAGATTTTTGAGCTTCAGCTCTTTTTGTTCTAGCGATTAATAAGCCTTTTTTACGTTTAGCTTCTTCTATTTTATTACTAAGATCTCTAAGTCCTGCTTTCAAATTATCAGTTGCATTTTTTTGAGCTTGCCATTGTTGACGATATTGTTCAGCAAGGTCATCATATTCTTTCTTTCTGTTAAGAGCTTGTAATGCTAGAGCATCATTACCATTAGCAACAGCTAATTCAGCTTTTTTAGCCCATTGAGCAGCCTTTGCAACTTCTTCATCTAAAGCTTTCTTAAGCTTTTTCTCATCAGCTATAGCTGACGCAACAGATCCCTTTGCTTTATTATACTGTTCACCCATATCAATAATCAATTGATTCAACATTTTCTCAGGATCTTCAGCTTTTGAAATAAGATCATTAACATTTGATTTAAATACTGTACTTATACGATTAAATATACCCATTATAAGTTACCTCCCTTTGATATTTTTAGGTTATAGTGTTATAGTCATTAATTTGCAAATTTAGCTAATAAATCATAGTGTTGTATTAGAGCTAGACCAATACTGTCTATTGTTGATTGGAATTCATTCTGGTCAAGATTTTCTGCCTGTAAAGTATCTATTATAACTAAGCTGTCATTTTCAATAGCGTAAGCTCCGTGAACTAAATCATTAGCATTTAATTCTAAGACTGTTCTATAGAATTCTTCTTTATTCGTTTTTGGCAACTCCATGATTTTTACTCTAAATAAAACTATTGGTTCTACTAATTTCACTACGATATTATCTATATGAGATAAATCATCTTCTATCTTCCATGTGCTTTCGTCTAGTTCTTCAAAAACTAAATTCATGTCTAGCATGAAACTTTCAATTCTTTGTTTTATATCCATTGTAATAACCTCCTTATGTATTGTTGGTTCTAAATATAAAGTAATGTACTCATAACATATTATAAGTGAGTTAACTCTATATATTATATACATTATAACATATAAATTTCAATAGTAACTTATCAATAAAGATATATTTCAAGCAAAATATTACAAGTTTTGCAATATAACTTTTATAATAATAAAATATGTGATAATATAAACTGGATGTAATTAAGGAGGTGAATATTAATGGGATTTATTGATAGAATTAAAAATATATCAAGAGCCAATAAAACTGCAAAGATGGAAAAGGAAAGCAACGAAATCACAGTTTTTAATATGAGGGTTGGAGATATTGTTTCTATTGAAGAAGTTGATTATGAAGTAAAAGGTATATTAAAGTTCAATGATCATGGATGGAGATGGACCGAGTACAAATTAAAAGATTCTAGAAAAACCTATTGGTTAAGTGTAGAAGAAGATGATGAAGTCGAAATATGCTTATATAGGGAAGTTGTTGCTATAATCACGGAGGCTCCAAGAGTATACGAATATAAAGGAGTTACATATTATATGCAAGAAGGCAGCGATGCAAAAGTAGAATATGTAGAAGGTCAAGTAAACGCTGTAAAAGGTGAAGAAGTTGATTACTATGAGTATTCTGATGAAGACGGAGAAAATCTTCTTTCCCTTGAGATATGGAATGGTGAAGTAGAAATGGCAATTGGTAGAGAAATAGAAGATTATAATGTTGTTATTTATCCAAAAAGTTAGGTTTGTTAATAGTATAGGAAGGAGGGAGATTGCATGAGCAAAGGTATAAAGATATTTTTGGGTGTTATTGTGTTTGTGGTGATAATTGGGACAATCAGTTCATTGGGTTCCCATAAATCTATAGCCAAAAAGCTAGATAATAATTCTAATTTTGAGTATTCCACTAGTTTGACAAGTAATTATGATAAATCAGATAAAGCAAAGGTTTATTCATCGGATATGAGTGTAAAAGAAACTGCATTGTATCTAATTAATGAAGACAGACCTGAAGATTATACTGATTTAGATAATGAAGAAGCTATACAATTAACATATGATGATTACTATATTTTAATCTATCAAAGTGAAGATGGAAAGACATATACACAGATATCATCAAGAAAGTACATACATAATAATGGATATCACGGGTTGTATAGACCATATAGGAATAATATTATATTATTCTACGATACATCATATACTTCTAGCAGATATTATACTAAGGATAATCATCGTTATGGAAATGGATATAGTAAACCAGTTAAGAATGTGAATACTACATCAACTAAAAGTCAAACAACCAATGATAAAACTGATGCTAATTCAACTAAGATCAAGACAGATAAGAATTCATCTAGTAAGATTAGAACAGAAAATTCAAAAACAAATTCATCCAGTAAGGCAACAAATGGTAGTACATCATCAAAAAGTAGTTCAACAAGCAAAAGTAGTTCAACTAGTAAAAGCTCTTCAACAAGCAGCTCAACTAGTAGTACATCAAGAACAAAATCTGTCCGTTCAGGAAGTGTAGGTTCCAAATCAAGATTAGGTGGAGGAACAAGTTTCGGTAAATAAATTAAACATGCGAAGGAAGGAGAGACAATAATGGATTTCTTAAATAATGAATTTGTAGCAACTATAATTTATGCTATTCTAGCGTTAGTTTTAATGTTTGTAGGATATAAAGTGTTTGATATGATAACACCTTATAATTTCGCTGAAGAGATTAAGGAGAAAAATCCTGCTGTGGGAGCAGTAATAGCTGGGATTTTTATTGCAGTTGCAATAATCATAAAAGCTGCTATAGCATAAATTCTCGAATACATATAGGACAATAGAAATTTTAACTAATAATTAAAGGAGGTATGAAAAATGAATCCTATCATTTCTAGTATTATATATTTTGCAATAGGTATGTTTTTCTGCGCAATAGGATATAAGGTGTTTGATATGATAACACCATTTGATTTGAATAAAGAGATTGACGATCACAATGTTGCTGCAGGTTTAGCTGTAGCAGGAATATTTATTGGAGTGGCAATAGTTGTTAGTGCTGCAATAATATAAGGTTAGATAGCTTTGTGAAAAGTTATGGAGGTTAACATGGCAAAGGAAAATAGCATTAAAAAAGATATGAGTAATGAAAAAATTAATGCTGCCCCTCTAATGTTTGCTGTTTTTATTATAGCTATATGTGGAATAATATATGAACTGATTATTGGTGCAATCAGTTCATATTTATTGGGGGATAGTGTTAAGCAGTATTCTATTACTATAGGATTATATATGAGTGCTATGGGTATAGGTTCATATATAACTAAGAAGTTCAAACGTAATTTGTTTGATGTTTTTGTGGTTATTGAATTAACAATAGGTCTAGTTGGAGGTATATCGGCAGTGGCGTTATTTGCTGCATACGGATATACCAAAGTATATCTGCCTGTTATGTATATGACAATAATTACAATTGGTATTTTAGTAGGATTAGAGATACCTATACTTACACGCATCATTGAAGAAAAAGAAAATAATCTTAGAATGACACTTGCTAATGTACTTAGTTTTGATTATATTGGTGCACTAATAGGTTCAGTTGCATTTCCCTTGATTCTTTTACCACATCTAGGGTATATAAAAACTGCTTTTCTAGTAGGTTTTATCAATATTGTAGTAGCTAATATTATCATATATAAGTATAGTGAGCATATTAAGAGAATTGATATACTTAAAATTGTAGCTGCATTTTTTGCTCTAATAATTATTGTAGGTTTTATAACAGCTGATTCCACTGCAGATAAAATTGAAGATAGTTTTTATAGAGATCAAATAATATATAGGAAGCAGACCAAGCATCAGAGGATAGTTGTGACAAAACATCGAGATGACCTTCGTTTGTTTCTTAATGGAAATGTGCAATTCAGTTCACAGGATGAATATAGATACCATGAATCTTTAATTCATCCTGCAATGAGCCTTGCAAAAGAACGTAAAGAGATATTGATACTTGGTGGTGGTGATGGATTGGCTGCTAGGGAGATTCTAAAATATGATGATGTTGAAAGAATTACTCTAGTAGATTTAGATAAAGAAGTAGTAGATTTCTGTAAGACCAATCCCCTAGTAAAATCATTGAGTAATAAATCATTGGATAATGATAAGGTAAATGTCATTAATCAGGATGCTTACAAGTTTCTTGAAACAACAAACAATAAATATGATGTTGTCATTGTGGATCTCCCTGATCCTAACAATGAAGCTTTAAATAAATTATATACTAATCTATTTTACAGACTGATAAATAGTAGATTAGACGATGGCGGTATGATTGCTATTCAATCAACAAGTCCTTATTATGCTGAACAAGCTTACTGGTGCATTCGCAAAACTGTTGAGTCAGAAGGATTGTATACTACTGGATATCATTTGTATGTTCCTTCATTTGGAGATTGGGGATTTACTTTAGCCTCAAATCAGGAATTTGATAAAGATGATATTAATCTATCAGTCCCAACTAAGTATCTGAATGATGATATGGTAAAAGCTCTATTTGTTTTTGCTGATGATGAGAAAAAATCTAAAGATAAAGTAGAGGTAAACAGCCTTACCAATCCTGTTTTATTTGGATATTATCAAAAAGCATGGGACAGTTATTAATAAGATATAGGAGACGATGAAATGATATCAGTATTAATAAATGCAATTAAGGTTCTTCATATATCAATGGAAAAAAGCAAGATATATAAATTGATAGGAATTTTTTTAGTGGCATTATTTGTTTGTTCAACAGCATTTTATGTTTTTGAAAGTAAGGCTAATGCTGATTTAAGTTATGGTGATTCTTTATGGTGGGGATTTGTTACAACCACAACTGTTGGATATGGTGATTACTTCCCTATAACTATTCCAGGGCGTTTATTCGGCATAGCTTTAATGTTAATAGGCATTAGTACATTTGGTTTTTTAACAGCAGCTATTGCATCGATTTTTATAGATAATAAAATGAAAGAAGGTATGGGACTTATGGACATCAAGTTTGAAAATCATATCGTACTCATTGGTTGGAATAAAAAAAGTGAAACTATGTTAAAGGAATTAGTAGAAGATAGTGAAGAACGTAAAATAGTTATAGTTTCTGATATTGAAAGATTGAATCTTCCATACAAAAACACTTATTTTGTTCATGGAGATCCTACTATAGATGAAACACTTATAAGAGCTAATATCTCTTGTGCAGATATTGTCATGGTTGTAGCAGATGAAAATTTGAAAAATAATGATGGAATGGCAGATGCCAAATCAGTTCTTGTATGTCTAGCTGTTGATAAATTCAATACAAATATTCATCTCATAGCAGAAGTCCTCAATGAAGAGAATATACCTCATTTTGAAAGAGCCAACGTAAATGATATTATTGTCAGTAACCAAATGAGCAGCAGAGTTATGGTCAGGAGTGCAGTCTATAAGAATGTAAGTTCTGTATTAAAAGAATTATTGACCAACTCTTACGGTAATGAATTGTATGAATGTAAAGTTAAGAAAGATGATATAGGAATATCCTTCAAAGAATTGTCTATGAAGTATATTAATGATTATAATACTATTGTAGTTGGTATAGCTAACGAAAAAGTATCTCTAAATCCAGATAAAGATAGAAAAATAAAAAAGGACGATGTTATCATATACATATCTAATGAAAAGTTATAAGAATTATAACCCATGTGAAGCTTAAATTTTTACTGATTATAGTTGTTAAACAACCTTTTTGGAATAATATTTTGTCAGAATTGACGAGTATAATAATCAATGTTTGCTGTATAATTAAATTATACATAGCTAATAACAAGAATAATTCTAAAAAAGGGGATCGTTGAAATGAAAGATTTTTTACATAAATACTTTACTGAGATACAAACAGACGATATATTAACAAATTATAATGGAATACTGGAGCAAATGATAACTGAGCAAGAATCAAAGCGCACATCTAAACAGTATAAAACTGCCAAAACACGTATACTTGATAGAATAGCATTCTATTTATCCATTCGCAAATATCTGGATGACGACAAAGCACTTGAATATGCTAAAGAGTATTATTACTCTAAAACAACCAAAATGAGTAACTTCATGAAAAAAGTTGGAAAGTCAACAATTGGATGTATACTCTTCAAAAAAGCATTTGTATCTGGATTGAAGGCGGATACTTGGGTTACAAATAGTATACAAAATGATAATAAAGGATTAAACTTTAATATCACAAAATGTCTCTATAAAGACTTATGCGATTATTATAAATGCCCAAATCTATGTAAGATGTTTTGCGACGGTGATTGGTTGATGTTTGGTAAAATGGAGAAACTTAAATTTTCTAGAGAGTACACACTTGGGTATGGTGATGATGTATGTGATTTTCATTTTAAAAATACAAAAAATAAAATGGGATAGAGAAATCAATCCTTACTTTAGATAAAGATAGGAAGATATAAAAACATGATATTCTCATATACAGAGCTAATGAAAAGTTGTAAAAGGTACAAGTCATAAAAAACAAATTTTATGATTTGTACCTTTTATTTTGCTTCTTAACTTACAGAATCAATTTAAGAAAATCTACAAATACTAAATGAGATGATTGAATGACATTAGTGGTTGATTCTTAAAGAGATAGAGGTGAGTATATGGATAAAAGAGAGTTCAGGGATTATTATAAAGAATATTCTAATAGAGTAATTAAAACGAAGGTTATTTTATCTGTAGCTTCTAATGCAGATAATATCATAGCTGCGGCTTTTATAAGTTCTGTTGTACTTGCTTCATTAGCACTAATCATGCCATTGGTAATTTTTATTATAGCTTTGTCAGTAATGTTTTCAGCTGGTTTAGGTTCTTATATAGGATTTTATTTAGGGAGAGATAATATCAATAAGGCTAATGATTTAGCTAGTTTTATTATTATAGTTATAAGTATTATTTCTCTGATAATTGGTATGATTACGTCAATTAATGCAAGTTCTATAGCTAGTATATTAGGTGCAAGTGGAAAATATCATACAGCAGCAACCATTTATCTTAGAATTCTAGGAATCAGTTTTATTCCACAGATAATATCTACAGTTCTTGATAAATTGATTATGAATGATGGTTCTCCAAAATTTACTTATCAAGTGAATATAATTACTATGATTATCAATTTATCTTTTAATCTATTATTAGTAATAGCCTTCAGTATGGGTGTTAAAGGTTTAGCCTTAGCAACACTTTTAAGCCAATTATTTCATCTTGGAGTTAACATATATTATTTTATAAAGAAATCCAAATTTATCAGATTTATTTTTCCATCATATCATTTTCACGAATTGAAGAGGATTCTATATAATGGGAGTAGTGATTTTCTTTCGGTTTTTACGGATGCTATTATGATTTATGTTGTTAATAAGGCGATACTTAAGTTTTTACCTAACGAGTATTTAGAGGCCTTTGCTTCAGCAACTATCTTTACTGCACTGATTACTAAGATATATGTGGGTTCACAAGTAGGATTACAGCCTATTTTGTCCAGGTTTTTGGGAAAAGGATATTTTAATAAATTGAAGAATATATTTGTTTATTCACTTAAGAGAAGTGTTGTATATGCTGTTATTTTATATATTATCTTGATTCCTGTTTCATTTATATTGTTACCTTATCTTTTGGATAATAAAGATTTGGTGTTTATCGCTTTTAGAATATACCTGGGTGTGGGTATAGCGTATATATCTTCTTGTGTTGGAGTTCAGATAATATTGTTTTTTACTGCAATCAATAGACCCATAGAGTCGTTAGCTATTGCATTTATCAGAACTATAATATTGATTCCTTTATCAAGTATAAGCATGATTTACTTGATTGGGGTTGATGGTATAGCGATAGGATTTTTGTTGCCTGAAATATTAATTAGTGTGGTGTTTGTTTATTATTACAAGAAAGCTGATTTTATGAAGTATAAAATTGAATATGATAGATGATAATTCAAGTAAGTCAGAAAAATGTTTTGTTCTGACTTGGTTTTTGTAAAATAGTATATGTATATGTTACGCCAGCTACTTGCTCGTCCTGAGCAAAAAGCTGGATTCGGCGTCCTGCCTCACTACTTCACACATACATATACTATTTTACTTCTTAGTTATAAATAAGTGTTATATAGTTTGATAGTATTGTAACTTTTCTAATATATATGTATAATTATAATGACTAATATGTTAATAACATTATATAATAAGAGGGAGAGTTACAAATGATAAGAAATGTTTTTAGTAAGATTATTGGAGTTATATTAATTATGGGTATAATTGCTGGGGCAGTAGTATTGGTTATTCATGGTTTTGGTAATGATACTAGTGCTGTTAGTAATAGTATTGAAGAGGGTAATGAATCAAATGATAAGTTACCAAATAATGAAAGTGTTAATGAAGATATTGGCAAGATTTTAACTAATACAGTTAAAAAGGAGTTAAGTGAAACATCTCTAAAATTGGAATTGGATTTAGATAATGATGATAATATTGATTATGTTCTTATTTTTGATAATGGTAGTGGAGATAACATAAAACCTACTGTTTCTAGTGAAAAGTGTATAGAGCATAAGTATATGAATGAGTATGAATATGAAATAGATTTATCCAGTGATTATGGTAAGGTATTATTGACTTTTCATGAAGTGTTTGATAGTGGGATGATATATTATGTAGAGTATATTCCTAACGGTAGTTCAAGTAAAGCATTATCTTTTAGTGTAAAAGCAGGTAAGGCAGATAGTTATAATATTTTTGAAGGATATTATGAAGATAAGACTTTAAAGTTTAATGATAAAGATATAATTTCAAGTACAATTCTTCCGAATATAATTAATTTTATTGATGGGGAGAATAATCATATTAAACTTGGAAGAGTATTTCATGAGAAAAAGCTAGAAAGAAGTGTAAAGACTGTAAGTGAAATAGAACAGAATATCAATATGGTTATTGATAATGAAACAACCTATAGATATGAATTACCTGTTAAAAAAGGTTATTCAACAAAAGTAGAAGGAGTTCTATCATTAAAGAATCTAATTATTGATAAGAAGGTCAAATTTAATATTGACACATTGATTGCATTGGATCTGGCTAATATAAAATATGTATGGGCTGATGGTGTATATTATGATAATCCTAGTACTTATAGACCTTCTGCAGAAAATGATTTTTTTAGAGCACCTTGTGCAACACATATGAGAGCTTGCTATTGGGTATTGGATCAAGGGAGTATCTTTACAACTTATGGAATAAGTCTAATGTATAGTTATGCAAAGTTATACAATGATAAGAATTACATTCCTACTGAACCAAGGTCAAATTGGATATATGAAGAATATGGTATAAACGAGAACTTTTATGATACAAGATTCAATACAGATACTGTAAGTAGTTTTTTACATATGCAGGAAGTATATCCTGATGAAAAAATCAAGAGAGTATTAGATAATTACTTTAAGTTTTATATTGATTTTGTTGAGGATAATAGTTTTTATGTTGATGGAAATATTTTTGTAGCTGACTATATGGATTATAATGGTAACGTTAAGATGCCTCATTGCTCATTGAACCACATGCTTTCAGAAATGACAGTATTGTATAGATATCACTTATTATATGGTGACAAAGAAATGTTTGAGTTGGCAGAGAAATTCTTACATAGTATATTGAATACGAAAGATGGTTGGATTAAGAATAATGGAGATTTATATTATTGTATTACAGAAGAGGGTAAGTATAAGAGAGATGATTATCCCTTAGTCACATATAATGATCTTAAAAGGGCAGAATACTATCTGAAAAAGATATATGGAGAAACACCACAGGAATACCAAGATATATTGGATTCAAAAGAAAAGTGGGCTAAGGAAAAAGGGTATCTAAAATAAAATATACAAAAAATAATTCCTAGTAATATTATTTAACCATTTTACTTATAATGTATTATAGTAAAATGGTTAAATTTATGCTAGAAAAGGTTGACTAAATTAGTATCATATGATAAAGTATAGTTGTTCCAAACGTTTGGTACAAATTTGGACAGCGGAGGTGATAGACATGAACAAAATACTTTATTTTGATTGTTTAGGTGGTCTTAGCGGTGATATGACCTTAGGGGCACTTGTTGATTTGGGTGTTGATAAAGATATTCTAATAGGAGAATTGGATAAGCTTGGAGTTGAGGGATTTTGCCTTGATATTAATAAAAAAAGAAAAGATGGAATTAGTGCTACAGATGTTTATGTACATATTGATGAAAATTTAGTCTATCCAAAAAGGAATTTAAATGATATTATTAATATTATAAATGATAGTTCAATTAGTGTAAGAGCGAAAGAAATCAGTAAATCAATATTTATCTTAGTTGCTGAGTGTGAAGCAAAGGTTCATGGGCAGCCTATAGAAGATATTTTCTTCCATGAAATAGGTGCATTGGACTCTATGGTAGATATCATTGGAGCTTCAATTTGTATTGATTTACTTGATATTGATAAAATATATGCATCTCCTATTCATTTAGGTACTGGATTCATAGAATGTGCAAATGGCATTATACCAATACCTGCTCCAGCTACCATGGAAGTATTGAGAGATGTACCGGTGTATCAAACTAATATCAAAACTGAATTAGTAACACCAACTGGTGCTGCTATCATTAAAACCATAGCAGAAGATTTCATTTCAATGCCTAAAATGACCATTAGAAAGATTGGTTATGGCTCGGGTAAAAAGAAATTACCTATAAAGAATTTGTTAAGAGTCTTCATAGGAGAAGAGGTGGTTAATTGAAGATAGCTGTAGTTGATGGACAGGGCGGCGGCATTGGGAAAATTATTATTGACAAGCTGAAAAATAATATTGATGAAACTCATGAATTAATTGCACTTGGAACGAATTCAACTGCAACCACTGGTATGATAAAAGCTGGAGCGAACTCCGGTGCTACTGGTGAAAATGCTATAAAAGTAATGAGTAAAAGAGTTGATATTATTTTAGGTCCACTTGCAATCATGGTACCTGATGCTATGATGGGTGAAATAACAACTGAAATTGCCTTATCAATTTCATCCAGTGAAGCGAAAAAAATACTTTTACCCTTCAATAAGTGCAATATGGTTATTGCAGGAGTACAAGGTAAAAAATTAAATAAACTCATTGAAGAATTAGTGCAAGAAGTACTAAGATATATATAAACACCAAGAAGGTTGTTATACTTTTTTGGTGTTTATTTTTGTTTTATAGAGAGTATTTTAAAATATTACATATAACTTGGAAGGAGAATTATTATGAAGAGTAAACAATTGGTTTATACAGCATTATTTGCAGCTTTAGGGGTTATATTACCTCAGATGTTTCATGTTTTTGGGAGTATTTCTGGTAGAGCTTTCTTGCCTATGCACATACCTGTTTTATTAGCAGGATTCGTATGTGGACCTATCAGCGGGTTGCTTGTTGGATTGACATCTGTACTAGTAAGTCATGTTTTTACAGGAATGCCACCTGTTCCAACTTTATTTTTTATGATTGTGGAGTTACCTGTATATGGATTGATGGCAGGTCTATTATTTAATAAATTCAGATTGAATATGATGTTATCATTGATTTTAGCAATGGTAGCAGGTAGAATAGTTGTTGGACTAATGATTATATGTGCAACCAGTTTGTTTGGTATAACCCTTCCACCATTTATCAATGTAGTTGGGATGACGATAGCTGGGTTGCCAGGAATAGCATTACAGATAGTGGTTATTCCATCGGTGATGCTTATAATGAGGAAAGTAGGGTATCAACATGCAACAGCTTAATAGTAATGAATTAAATGAAAGCAATTATACATGTATTGTGAAAAATAATGATGAAGTGGTCTTTACTTCTACGGAAAGAGGAGTGAAACCTTTATTAGATTATATTAATGAAAATCATGAATACAAGGATATTACGGTTATAGATAGGATTATAGGTAAAGGTGCCATGTGTTTAGCTATAAAAAGTAGAGCTAAGATAGTAATTACACCAATAATTAGCAAAAAAGCATTGGAATTAGCCGATAAATATAATGTTCATGTAGAATATAAGAAGGTTGTTCCAGGAATAATTAACCGAACAGGCACAGGTCCTTGTCCAATAGAGAATGCAGTTTCTGATATAGAGGATGTTGAAGAGGCTTATAATATTATTTTGGACACATTGAAGGAACTAGCTAAAAACCAATAATATAAAGCTTTGTATATAAAAATATGTCTAGACCACATTTTATATGCAAAGCTTTTTATATCTTATAGGAAAGCCTCTTTTTTTATAGAATAATGGATTATTTGATATTATTATAATCTGACCTGGCAGCATAAAAACAATCAATATTTTTAAGAGGTATTTTAACAGGTTCAAACTCTTTTCCAGTATACATTACACCAGTAATATAATCTTTTTTACATTCTTTTAGACGAAACATATGAGTAAACCCCATCTTTGATTTTATCATAACCATTTTATCTTGGTAATTTTTTAGATTCATTTTATCCTTGATTTTCTTGAAAGGCATTTCATTATAGTATATATCCTTATTATCCATATATCCTCCATAGAATTATACTCATAACTAATATATGAGTTGAAAGTGAGATAGTATACGTATTGTTTGGATGGATGTCAAAAATTTACTTGTTTAAAAGGTAAAATAATTATATAATATAATTAAAGTTAAGGACTATTATGTAATTTGTTGTGAGTTTGATGAATTTCATGATAGTTTTTATTATATCGATATAAAAGACTGACTTGTATTTACTATAATTTATGACATCAATAGAGTATTACGTAAAGATAATATATTCTTTAGGAGGTTCTATTATGGAAGGTTATACAAGGGAAGTTAAAAATCAAATCAATAGTCTAGTGGATCAAGATGGAAAATTTCAATTTGGAACATATAACAAACCAGTAAAAGAATTGAATATGTTAGATGCTAAGAAACCATTAGGATTTCCATTTGGTAAGCACTTCAAAAATCTAAGATTAAAGGAATGGGAAGCATTTCAAGCAGGTAATCAGGATGTTTTTATGCTTGGAGCAGTCTATAATACTAAAACTTCTGCCCTTAATCAATTATCTATCTATGATAAAAGAAATAATAAACTCTATAATTATAGAAAATACTGTATCCCATGGAAACAAATATTAAGTACAAGCATGTATCAAAGTGAAAGTAAATATATATCAAAAGATTTTATGATGATAATATATAACAATCTTGAAGAAGGCAAGATCAACATAATTGTTAAAATAAGAAGTAAAAATGATTTGCCAAATATAAAATTGGAAATCACTGCTTTTCACTTAACAGAACCAATCGTTATCTGCCAACCTTTTGATACTAATAGAGGGCTATATTCTCATAAAGCATTAATGAATATGGAGGGAATACTCTATCTTGGAAAAGAGAAAATCATCTTTGATAAGGATACAGCTTTCACTATCATTGATGACCACAAAGGATATTATCCAAACAATGTAAAATATGACTGGGTTACAGGATGCATCAATAACAAAGATACGGGACTTATAGGGTTTAACCTAACAGATAATCAAATAAAAGATCATGAAAAATATAATGAGAATTGTTTATGGATGAATGGTAATATGCAGGTATTGCCACCAATCAAATTCAAAAGGTCGGTTAAAGATGATAAAGAAGTGTGGAAAATAAAAGATGAGTATGGTATGGTAAATATATTATTTTATCCATTGGCTAAGCTTAAGCTGAAATTTAATTATGGTATCATTTATTCAGATTATGAAGGTCCTATGGGAACATTTAGAGGATACATCAAGGATAAAGATGATAATAAAATCATGCTTGATAAGTTCTTTGGCATGGGTGAAAAGAAAAGATATAGGGTTTGAAGGATCCAGAAGAGATATATAGGAGCAGTATATGAACAGACGAATAAGTTTATCAGAGATGTCAAAGTTATTGAACATATCGAAACATACGCTAAGGTATTACGATAAAATAGGATTGATTACACCTAGTTATGACAGTAATGGGTATAGATATTATTCAATAGACCATTATTACGTATTAAGTACTATTAAATTGTTAAGAGAAATGGATGTATCCATCAAAGATATTAAAAAGAGTCTTAATGATGATAATCTAGAAGATTTTGTTCAGTTGTTGGTTGATAGTAAAGAACATATAGATTCTGAAATAATAAGAATGACTAAACTAAGTAATCTTATAGGCAATAAGATAAAGGTGGCTTTTCATGAAAAAAGTCGTGAAAATCAATGGTATGTACAAAAAGAGCAGGAAAGAAAGTACATTCATTTTGGGAAATATCCTCCACAAAGTGCTAGTGAAGAGGATAAATTCGAAGATCTATTTGAATTAGGTTACGATGTCTTAGCTGAAAGTAATATAATGATAAAGCATTCCATAGAACAATTAGAAAAAATAACAGATGATTTTACTAACTTTTATATAGAGTATGATGAAAAAGTGGATATGATAGGCGATTTGTCCATATTATCTGAGGGAGATTATATAATATATTATTATAAGGGAAATGAACAAAATATATATGACAGCTTAATAAATACATTAAATGATATTAAATCAAAAGGTTATATCATTGGTGATGTAGTTTATGAAATGTTGAGACCATCACAGTTCATTACCAGCTCTAATAAATATTTCTTTACAGAATTTAATATACCTATTGTAAAAAAAGACTTGACATTAGAGTAACTCTAACCTTTACAATGTCTAATAATTGATTTATTAATCAGTTATTATAACATTGTGGAGGACTTTATATGAAGCAATTAGACCTAGGAAAAGACAAAATAAGCAAGTTGTTCATTAATTATTCCATTCCAGCTGTTATCAGTATGGTAGTCATCTCACTATACATTATAGTTGATGGAATCTTTGTCAGCAGAGGAGTAGGACCTGATGGCTTAGCGGCAGTTAATATTGCATTACCTTTTATTCAAGCACTTAATAGTGTTGTTATTATGATATGTATAGGTGGTGGAGTGCTAACAGCTATAAAGCTAGGAGAGAATGAAACAAAAGAAGCAAGTAGAAGGTTTTCTTTTACAGTAATAATTGCATTAGTATTCATTTTGGTTACATCATTATTATCACTAATCTTTCTGAATACTCTAGTTGAACTTTTGGGTGCAGATGAGACATTGATTCATTTGGTTAAAGAATATCTTGTTATTATGTTAAGCTGTAATCTACTATTTCAACTTGCGCCTATCATGGAGAATTTTATACGTATAGATGGTAGACCATCCTTTTGTATGATTGTGTCTGTTATAGGAACAATAGTTAATATCGTTCTTGACTATATATTGATAATTAAATTGAACATGGGACTAACTGGTGCAGCTGTAGCTACTTGTATTGGTTCAGGATTAAGCGGTTTAACAATGCTAACCTATTTTCTAAGCAAAAAATCAAAACTAAGATTCACTAGACCAATCTGTAATATAAAATTACTAGGTAAAATGTTATACAATGGCAGTTCTGAATTCCTTACTGAAATATCGTCATCTATAGTATTATTGATATTCAATATAGTTATAATGAACAAGATGGGATCATTGGGAGTATCAGCTATAAGTATTGTGTTATATATAAATACCTTAGTCATTATGGTGCTTTTTGGAATAAGTCAATCATTACAGCCTATAGTAAGCTATAATCTTGGAGCAGGACAGGTAGACAGAGCTAAACAAGGATTAAAATTCTGTTTAATTACTACCCAAGTAATTGCATTGGTATCAATGATAGTGGTGTTTATATTTAGTGAACCACTAGTAAATATTTTTGCTAAAGGGAACAGAGAACTTATTGAAATGGGAGTTTGGATGACAAGATTATATCTAACCTGTTACCTGTTCATTGGAATAAACATAACATCATCAGCATTTTTCACCGCTGTAGAACAACCGTTGATGTCAGCAGCTATATCATTATCAAGAAGTTTAGTTCTAGTTATCATAGGATTAATACTTCTACCTAGAATAATAGGGGATAGTGGCATATTCCTTTCAAATACTTTTGCAGAAGTTGGAACATTTTTCGTTAGTCTATATTATCTAAAGAAGTATTTTAATAAAAAATGTGATAGATATTTAAGCAATAATAAAAAGGCTGTTATATAGCCTTTTTATTATTAGAATCAATTAAATAACTGATTCTAAGTTTTTTATAGAATTATGTAGGGCATCAATACTACTGGAATGACATCTTAGAATTGGAATATTTTTCTTTTTAGCTTCCTTATTAGCAATTTTAACCATTTTATGTGAAACTGTGCTAGTAAATATAAGTAAAGCATCTGGAGTTCCAATACTCTTACTTAATCCACCTGACATTTGGGTAAATACTTTTAACTTGTGTCCAGCGTTCTTACAGACTGTTTTATATTCTCTATGCATACGGTCATGACCGCCAATTAATACTATACTCATAATAATCACCTTTTTAACTTATTTTCTTATATTATACTAAAAATGATAATGATTGTCAATATCATTTTTAGTATAATATTAAGTTTTTTATAAATAGCCTATGTTTAGCATAATCTAAGAAACAGCTTTTTGTTATTTAAATCAAAGATTCCTAAGGCAAACTGGTATATGTATATGTGGAGTAATGAGGCAGGATGAGCATATAGAAAATCCCTCTCGATTTTCGATTTCAAAGAGGGATTTTACATTATATAATATAAGGTTGTAAGCTAGTTAATAAATTGATTAAATATTTTTAGCAGTTGTACCATAAAATGCTACTTTATATATTTCTTTTACATCTTCTGCACTAGATTGTCTTGGGTTAGTAAGGGTACATGGGTCAGCAAAAGCGTTTTTACTCATTCTATCTAAAACTTCATTGAATTTTTCTTCTGTCATTTCAACTTCTGTAACTTCTTTTAGAGTAGTTGGGATACCAACTTTTTTGTTTAATTCTTTTAATTCAGCTACTAAATCATCAATTTCAAGTTGTTTTTCAATCTCAGCAAATTTGTCTGTAGCTTTCATGTTGTATTCTACGATGTATGGTAATAAGATAGCGTTAGCTAAACCATGAGTAATACCAAGTTCTCCACCGATTTTGTGAGCTAAACTATGAACAAGTCCAAGTGAAGCGTTTGTAAATGCCATACCAGCTAGAGTAGAAGCATTATGCATATCTTCTCTTGCTTTCATGTTACTGCCTTCAGCATAAGCTACTGGAATTTGTTTGTATACTAATTTGATTGCTTCCATAGCAAGTGGATCTGTATAACTAGTTGCAGCTGTTGAAACATAAGCTTCAATTGCATGTGTCATAACGTCCATACCTGTGTTAGCTGTAATATGAGCAGGCATTTTTGCAGGAAGTGCTGCATCTAATAATGCAATATCAGGTGTTATTTCATAAGATACTAATGGATATTTAATATGATTTTCTGTATCAGTGATTACTGAGAATGCAGTAATTTCTGAAGCAGTACCACTTGTTGAAGGAATAGCTATAAATTTAGCTTGTGTTCTAAGTCTTGGGAATTTACCTGCAACTAAATCTTCAAATTTTGTTTCTGGATACTCATAGTAAACCCACATGATCTTAGCAGCGTCAAGAGCAGAACCACCACCGATTGCAATAATCCAATCTGGTTTGAATTCAGCCATTTCTTTTCCACCTCTAACTACTGTATCAATAGATGGATTAGGCTCAACACCATCAACTATAGATACTTCCATACCAGCTTTTTCTAATTGCTTTTTAGCTTCATCTAAGAAACCGAATCTTTTCATTGAACTACCACCTGTAACAAGTGTAGCTTTTTTACCTTCTAAAGTTGATAAGTACTCTAATGCACCTTCACCGAATACGATATCTTTTGGAACTCTGAACCATTGTAAACTCATTATAATTTCCTCCTTATATTTAATTGTTTTTTAATTTATTATGTATTGCAGCAGCAGCTTTTTTCCCAGCACCCATAGCTAGTATAACTGTCGCTGCACCTGTAACAGCATCACCACCAGCATAAACATTTTCTTTACTGGTTTCCATTGTTTCTTCTTCAACAATCAATCCACCCCAAGACTGAGTATCAAGTCCATCAGTTGTTTGTCTGATAAGTGGGTTAGGGGTCTGACCTATTGCTACTATAACTGTTTCAACATCAATTACAAAATCACTATTTTCTATTGGACATGGTCTTCTTCTTCCAGAAGCATCTGGTTCACCAAGTTCCATCTCTATACAATTAATACCTGTAACATATCCATTTTCTCCAATTATATTAGTTGGATTTGTTAAAAGCTTGAATATGATTTCTTCTTCTTTTGCGTGATGAACTTCTTCTAATCTTGCAGGAAGTTCGTTTTCACTTCTTCTATATATTATATATACATTCTCTGCACCTAGTCTTTTTGCTGTTCTAGCTGCATCCATGGCAACATTACCACCACCGATGACTGCAACACTTTTGCCAACTTTTATAGGTGTTGGAGAATCCTTTTCATAAGCTTTCATAAGATTAACTCTAGTTAAATATTCATTGGCAGAGTAGACTCCATTAAGATTTTCACCTTCAATATTCATGAATCTTGGAAGACCGGCACCACTACCGATGAAGACAGCTTTGTAATTTTCTTCAAGTAATTCATCTATTGTAATAGAACGACCAACAAGTACATTAGTCTTAATTTCTACACCTAATTTCTTTATTGTTTCAATTTCATTACTAACTAACTTTTTAGGAAGCCTGAATTCAGGAATACCGTAAGATAATACTCCTCCTGTTTTATGTAGAGCTTCGAATAGTGTTATGTCATAACCTTTTTTAGCTAATTCGGATGCACATGAAAGTCCAGAAGGACCAGCACCTACAACAGCTACTTTGGTATTATTTTTTTCAATGTCTACAGATTCATTAGCGTCTGCATTCTGCATATGATAATCTGCTACAAATCTTTCTAGACGACCAATTGCTACTGGTTCACCTTTGATACCTCTAACGCATTTACCTTCACATTGATTTTCTTGTGGACAGACTCTTCCGCAAATAGCAGGTAATGAGTTCTCAGTAGTGATTATTCTATAAGCTTCTTCGAATTCACCACGGCTTACCGCATTAATGAATTCTGGTATTGGTACATTGACAGGACATCCGTTTACACAAGGTTTGTGTTTGCATTGTAAACATCTTTGTGCTTCTTGGATTGCTTCTTCTTCTGTGTAACCTAGAACTACTTCTTTGAAGTTTTTATTTCTGATTAAAGGTTCTTGTTCGCTGATTGGTGTTTTTGTTAATGATTTATTAAGCATTTCTAGTCCTCCAATCCTAGTCTGCATACATGATCTTTTTCTTCTTCTTTGTACATACCTTGACGTCTCATGGCCTCATCAAAATCAACTTGGTGACCATCGAAATCAGGACCATCAACACATGCGAATTTTGTTTCGCCGCCTACAGTTACACGACATCCTCCACACATACCTGTACCATCAATCATAATAGGATTCAAGGAAACATTTGTTTTGATATCATGTTTCTTTGTTATTTCACAAACGGCTTTCATCATGATCAAAGGTCCAATTGCGATAACCAAATCATATTTTTCGCCATTTTCTATTAGTTCATTAAGTTTATCTGTTACAAAACCTTTGATTCCTTTTGAACCATCGTTTGTAGCATAATAAACGTTATCACTTATATTTTCCATTTCGTCTTCAAGAATTATGAATTCATCACTTCTGCCACCAAGTATAGTATCTACTTGTACACCTAATTCTTTCATTTTTTTCAACTGAGGATAAAGTGGAGCAATACCAACACCGCCACCAATACCTAAAACTCTTTTTACTTTATGAAGAGGTGCTTCTTGACCTAGAGGACCAACAAAGTCTTCTACAGAATCTCCTTCATTTTTAAGGCTTAATTTCTTAGTTGAATATCCTACAACTTGATATATAATAGTTACTGTTTCTTTTTTTCTATCATAATCGGCTATAGTTAAAGGGATTCGTTCACCTTCTTCATCAACTCTTAGAATGATGAATTGACCAGGTTCGCATTTTCTTGCGACATATGGTGCATGGATTTCCATAAGTTCAACTAAATCATTTAACTTTCTTTTAGCTACGATTTTATACATTCTGACACCTCGTTATTGTAATGTGATTGTTAATTATTAGACATTTTGTTACTTATTAAATACTTAATACATAAATGACGCGTAAATAAAGCTAGTTTATCATTCCTTCTTAATTCCTTCAAAAATTTGGCGGAATACTAGCATTGACATTCATCTAAGTTTTAGTTATCATGTACTTATGAAAAACATTATAATATGGAATACAAAAAAAAACTAACATTAAATTTTAAAAAGTAATACTTTTTTGATTGATATTGATAAAATTTTAACAAAAGTAGGTGGAGTTATGTTGAATCTCTTTGATAAAAAACTAGAAAGACTTGATGGGTTTGAGACAGATTATGTAAAAATACTATATTATGATTTGCCAAAGAATTTTTCTGGTGAATATAAATCATATAATTATTCTCGTTTTTGTACAATTCTCAGTGGGAGAAAGCATGTAACATTAAATAATAACAGAAAATTCATGTATACTAACGATAATTATCTATTATTACCTTCTAATTCAAAAGTGCATATGGATATAGATACTGATACAAAAGCTTTGGTATTTGAGTTGAATGATGAACTAGTAAACAATGTGCTTAATAAGGTCAATATAGAAGATTATATAAAGGAAGAGGTTAAAATAGATAATAATTATTTTCTAGGACAAAATAAATATAATATATCAGAAGATATCAATAATATATTTGCTGCATCTAAGAGCAAGGAGAATAATAATGAATTCTTGATTGATTTGTATGCGCAAAAATTAGTATTTGATTTGATTAAGAATAAGTCAACATATCAGATACTTAATGGAAACAGCTCTCATCCAATAAATATAGCTGTAAAATATATTAATGAAAATATTGAAGAAATGATCAATATAAAAGAGCTGGCAAAAGATTTGCATATGTCAGAATCAAATTTTTCACATCTATTCAAGAAAGTTATTGGTATTAAACCAGTTGAATATATTAAGAATAAAAAATTAGAGTTGGCTTTAGAATATTTAAGAAATGAAAGTGTAACAGATGTAGCTTTTAATTTGGGATATGCTAATATTTCATATTTTATCAGGCTATTTAAAGATAAGTATAATATGACACCTAAACAATATAAATTAACTTATTTTGAAAAAATATAATAAAAAATTACTATCTGTAATATTATTTAGGTAATATAAATAAAATATTTTTGTCATTATCATTGACGTATTATAAATAATATCTTATTATGAATGTGTAACACAATAATAGGAGAATACTTTGAATTGGCAAAGTATTAATAATATATGAGGAGTGAAATTTCATGCCAGTAGTTGATTACAAAAATTATTGTAAAATGCTTGATAGGGCCTTAGAAAATAAGTTCGCTTATCCAGCAGTTAATGTTTCTAATGTTGAAACAGCCAACGCAGTTTTAGAGGCGTTCGCTAGGGCAAAATCAGACGGGATTATTCAGGTTTCCATAGGTGGAGGAAAGCATGCATCAGGTATGGTTGCCAATAGTGCAATTGGTGCTATATCACTTGCTAATCATATTCATCTTATGGCTGAAAAATACGATATTAACATTGCTTTACACACAGACCATTGTACAGCAGCTAATGTTGAGCCATTCATGAAGCCTCTTATTGAAGAGACTAAAAAAAGAAGAGCGCAGGGGTTACCTAATCTATTTAATAGTCATATGTTTGATGGTTCTGATATTCCATTAGAAGAAAATATCAAAATCTCTAAAGAACTTATGGCTCTTTGTGCTGAAAATGAGATTATACTAGAAGTTGAAGCTGGTGTAGTTGGTGGAGAAGAAGACGGTGTAAATAATGAAGATGTAGCAGCAGATAAATTATTTACAACTCCAGAAGATATGCTTATGTTTGAAGAAGCTTTAAAAGATGTTGGTGACCGTTATATGTTAGCTGCAACATTTGGTAACGTACATGGTGTATACAAACCAGGTAATGTTAAGTTAAAGCCAATCATATTAAAAGAAGGTCAAGATGCATTAAAAGCTAAATATGGAGAAGATGCTAACTACTATTTAGTATTCCATGGTGGTTCAGGATCAACAAAAGAAGAAATAGAAGAAACACTTGAATATGGTGTAATTAAAATGAATATTGATACAGATACTCAATATGCATTTACTAGACCAGTAGTTGAACATATGTTTAAGCATTATGATGAAGTACTTAAGGTTGAGGGTGAAGTAGGGAATAAAAAAGCTTATGACCCAAGAGCATATTTGAAGAAAGCTCAAACAGGTATGGCTGATAGAGTTATTGAAGCTTGTAACGTTTTAAGATCAAGCGGTCAAACTATGGGTAGACAATAATATCATAAATAAATATAGCTTACCTTATAATAATAAGATGAGCTATATTTTTTTTGCTGTAAAATAATATAATTAAATCTTTTTATTTGGTCAATGATAAAAATACAGCAAAAAATGTAAAATAAATATTTTGAAAGAGTAAATTTATGTTATAATATTTAATCATATAATAGCTACTAATTTAAAAGTTGATAAGAGATAAGAAAGGATAAATTATTATGAAGAATCTTAATAAAATATTGTGCTTGATGCTTACACTAGTACTTATGACTGCTTTATTTGCAGGGTGTAAATCCAATAAAAAGAAAGATGTTGAGGATGATGTATATACACAGGAACAAGAGAACAATAAAGAAGCTGATGAAGATAATGAATCAGTAGATAATAAAGAGAACACTGATAAAGATGCTGAAGACGAAACTAACAAAGAAGAGGATAAGGATGAAGCTAATAAAGAAGAAAACAAAGATGAATCCTCAGATGAAACAATCTTAAAAGATACAACTATAAGAGTTGCTACATTAAAAGGACCTACAGGAATGGGTATGGCAAAATTAATGGAAGATGTAACTACAGGCGAATCAGAAGTCAATTGTGATTTTACTTTAACTGGTGCACCAGATGATTTGGTTGGTAAGATTGTTAATAAAGAAGTAGATTTTGCATGCCTTCCAACAAACTTAGCTTCTGTTTTATATAATAAAACAGAAGGTGGTATCAAGCTTGCAGCAGTTAATACACTTGGTGTATTATATATTATGGAAGTAGGAAATGAAATTAATGATATTAATGATCTAAAAGGCAAAGAAATTTATGCTAGTGGAAAAGGATCAGTTCCAGATTATATATTACAATATATATTGAAGGAAAATTCTATAGACCCTGAAAAAGATGTAGATATTAATTTCTCTATGCAACATGCAGAAGTTGCAACAACTGTAATATCAGGAGATAACAAAATAGCTTTATTACCACAACCATTCGTAACTACTGTATCAATGAAAAACAAAGATGCTAGAATTGCACTTGATATTACAAAAGAGTGGGAGAAAATCCAAGGTGAAGATAGTCCACTTGCAATGGGATGTATTGTAGTAGACGCAGAATTTGCAGCTAACAATAAAGAACTAGTAGATAAATTTCTACAAGAATATAAAGAATCAGTAGACTTTGTTAATGCTAATCATGAAGAAGCTGGTAAGTTAATTGAAAAACATGAAATCTTACCTAGTGCTGCTATTGCACAAAAAGCTATACCTAATTGTAATATAGTCTATATGAGTGCTACTGATGCAAAAGATACATTACAGAACTTATATGAAATACTATTTGACTTCAATCCAAAGTCATTAGGAGGAAAATTACCTGATGGAGACTTCTATTACCAAAAATAGACGACGATTATATAAAATAATAGCTTTAATATTTTGGATAATAGTATGGGAGATTATTGCCTTAGTTATCAATAAGGAAATATATCTTCCTACTCCTTATAATACTTTTAAGGTATTATTGGAAGAGATCAAGACAGTTATGTTTTGGCAGACAATCTTTGCTACTATATTTAGAGTTGCAGTAGGCTTTGTAATAGCATGTATTGTAGGAATATTAGTAGGAATAATATGCGGAATCAACCATTTAATGTATGAGATTCTTAATCTAATAATAGTCGCAGTAAAATCAACACCAGTTATGTCTTTTATACTTATTGCATTGGTATGGTTCAAATCAGAGAATGTACCTATCTTTATATGCTTTTTGATGTGTTTTCCTATTATATGGACTTCGGTCGTTGGGGGAATCAAGCATATTGACAGAAGATTGATAGACATGGCATATGTATATAAGGTTGATAAAAGATATATAATAAAAGATATATACGTTCCTTCAATTATTCCATATATAACAACTGCTATGATAACTTCTCTTGGTCTAGGGTGGAAAGTAACAGTTGCTGCTGAAGTACTTAGCAGTCCTAAATTTTCCATAGGTACAAAACTATATAATGCAAAAGTATATATAGAATCAGAACAGCTATTTGCTTGGACAATAGTTGTTATTGTCTTAAGTTTGATGTTAGAATATATATTCAAGTATTTACTTAGAAAAATGCTGCCAGTGCGTATACAAAAGTAGGTGTAATAATAATGATTAAACTGAACAATATCAGTAAAGCATTTGATGATTTGACTATACTGAAAGATTTTAATCTATCCATTGATGAAGATAAGATAGTATGTTTTTTAGGTGCTTCAGGGTGTGGTAAAACTACACTTCTTAATATTATTTCTGGAACTCTAGAATATGATAGTGGGTCCATTGAAGGTATAGATAATAATGTATCCTATATTTTTCAAGATACCAGACTGTTACCATGGGCAACAATAGAAAATAATATCAAGTTTGTACTAAAAAGTAATAAGAATATAAATGTTGACCAATTAACTAAAAAGTATATAGATATAGTTAAGTTAGGTAAGTTCAGTGATTATTATCCAAAACAATTAAGTGGTGGTATGAAACAAAGAGTTTCTATAGCAAGAGCTTTCGCTTATCGTTCAGAAATATTACTTATGGATGAACCATTTCAAGGGTTGGATTATGATCTTAAGATTGAATTGATTAATGCTTTTCTGGAATTATGGGAAGAGGATAATAGAACTGTAATATTTGTAACCCACGATCTAGATGAAGCTTTATTATTATCAGACAAGATATACATATTAGATGGCAGACCAGTTGAGATTAAGAAAGAAATTGAAATAAATATTCCCAAAAGGGAAAGAATTAAACAAAAAGATAAATTAAATGATTATAGAAAAATATTAACAACTATTAAATGATGTTATTTATGATAGTGAAAATAAGAATGACGATTTAGATATTGGGAGCTGTGGGATGTGTGGATATCCTACAGCCCCTTTGTATTCAACTTTGTATGAAATTCCATGAGAGAATAGAGGAGTCTTGGTTGAATGTGTATGGAGGACAGTTCAGTGATTTATAAAAAACATACAATAAGTAGTAAATACAAAAACATATTTAACAGTTTTAGAAAATATTTCTGGACTTTTATAAAATATCAGATAGTTGCTAAGATATTGATTGCTATTGTCCTAATTCCAATATTTAAAGAATTGTTTAAGCTTATTTTGAAAAGTAAAGGGATTAATATACTTTTTAACGGAGTCATACTGAAATTTCTACTATCTCCACAAGGATTTTTAAGTGGGATATTAATAATTATTTTTGCTACGTTAGTTCTTCTTATTGAGTATGGAGGACTTGTGATTATAAGTTATGAGGCTTCTATAGATAAACAGCCAACAAGCCTTTTTAACGTATTGAAGATTTGTGTTAAAAGGTTTAAGAATCTTATAGGATTTGGTGGATTCCTGATATTGGTGTATGTCATAATCATATTTCCATGGCTTGATATGGGATATCATACAAGTTTATTGACATCACTGAAAATACCTTCTTTCGTAAAAGCTTATATAAATAGAAATCAATTCCTTTATATGACTATGAAATTAGGAACGGTTATTCTTTTCCTTTTTTCAATAAGCTGGGTTTTTGCTATGGAGATAATAATGCTTGAGAATAAATCGGCTTTTCAAGCAATGAAGAAAAGCTTCTATTTAGTAAAAAATAATTTTAAGACAGTAATAAAACATTTATCTATTACAGTTTTGCTGATTGTAATAATAAGTGTAGGTATATTTGGAAGTATAGCCATATCTTTTCCAATACTATCTCATAATGATTCGTTAACCAATGTAATTATTAACGGTTTATTCATTTTTATTGGAGTATTTTTATATTTAGTCAGTTTTTTGATAATACCTTATGTTATTCATCATTTCACTTATCTGTATATTAGTATTAATGATAGTCCTTTAGAAGTCTTTCCTTTGAGTAAAAGGACAAAGCTGTCTTTGATAGATAAGATATTCAACAATAAGAAAACTGTAAAATTGTTGTTGGTATTATCATTTTGTTTAGTGTTGTTCTTTACAAAATACGTGTTGGCGGACTTTGAAAATACTCATTATAAGGTGGGTGTTACTGCTCACAGAGGGAGCTCAAAAGAAGCACCAGAAAACACTCTTGCTGCAATTAGAGAAGCAGTTAAGAATAAAGCGGATTTTGTTGAGATTGATGTACAAGAAACTAAAGATGGAAAAGTGGTGCTTTTTCATGATAAAAATCTGAAGCGAATCACTGGGCTTGATAAGAATCTATATGATGCCAATTATAGTGAAATCAAAAAACTAGATGCTGGCAGCTGGTTCAGTAGTGATTTTAAGGGAGAAAAGATTCCTACTTTACAGGAAGTCATAGATTACTCAAAAGGTAGGATAAGATTGAATATCGAACTCAAGCAGAGAAAGAAAAGAAAAGGATTAGTGGGAAAAGTTGTAGATATAATCAAGAAGAACAATATTGTTAAGTCATGTGTTGTAACATCATTGGATTATGATTTATTACAAAAAGTTGAGTTATTGGATAGCAATATCAAAACAGGATATATCATGTTTTTTGCAATAGGAGATATTAACAGTATCAAAGGTGTGGACTTTTATAGTATTGAAGAAAGTTATATTGATGAGAACTTCGTAGTAAAAGCACATTTAATGAATAGGGATGTCCATGTATGGACAGTAAATGACAGTGAAAAAATGATGGAATTCATAGAAATGGGCGTGGATAACATAATAACCGATTATGATGAACTACTAATAAATATATTAAGAACTTATCGATAATACTATTTAAATAAACTATGATTATTATATAAGTAACTGTCGGATAATACACTAAGATGAATTATCCGACAGTTACTTATAGCTAATGATGATTATCTTCCTTTATAACTGGTGCGTGTTCTGCTACCATTATTACTATCACGTCTAGTATTACCATTATTTGTATTACCTCTAGTTCCACCGCTAGTTGTACTAGTATCTCTACGTCTAGGATTTGTAGAATATCTTTCCTTATACTCTTCTAAAAATTCATTGTAAGTGGTTGTTATAGTATCGTAACCTCTTCTTCCGCTTTTTCGTTTCAAATAAGCTACGCAATCATTATTTGGTAAATATTTATTTCCAACAGCTTGTATTCTTAATATCACTCCAACATCTGGACGCATTTCAACTTCAGCTCTGTTAGTATATACTGTTTTAGTGTGTGTAATATTAAACGCAACAACCTTAGAATGACTGCTAGGTTTTAGGAATTGTAGATAGTAACTTGTAGCATAATCTACTGGATCCCAAGTAAAGATATAGGCTTGTTTTGAATTGTCATATCTTATCTTAACATTTTTTACTGGTGAAAATTTATGTGGATTATGATTATTATTATCTTCAGGATTAGAAGGTTCATCATTATCATCTTTATCTTTTTTCAACACTTTTGAAGCATAAAAATGAATCTCTTGATCATTTGTGTAATTAAGGTCATCCACTATTTTCAAATTGGCAAATATACTAGTGTTATCTGCTTTTGGGTACTTACCAGTAATTTTAATGGTGATACCTTGATTACCAGGTATTCTCAACTGGGTTTTGTCAACACATAGATTGATATCATTATCTTGAATTTCAATGGTTACATTATGATAAGCTGCACTGTCATTATAAATATTTGTTGTCACAGAAAACTCTTCACCTTCATAACCCTCACCAATATTTATGTAACCATTAACTTGAATAGGTCCAGTATTAGCCCTAGAAATAGTTGCATTTGATAATACTAACACTGAAATTAATAGCATACTGAATATTTTTTTGATAATAATCACTCCTTTTTATAATATATAATTTAGTTGATTAAAAATATCATTATATAATAATATTCAACTAATAATAGCATATTGTGATGTTTATTTCAACATATTTGAAAATGAGTTTGAATTTTATAAAGAATTTTATGATTTATGTCTTAATATTTAAATGAGAATTGACGATATATATATATATGAAATATTTGTTACTAAGCAATGAATGTTATTAAATTAAGAGGTGAAGAGTATGAATATTAATACAAATACTAATGGCGGAGTTAATGTATATAATAACGCTATTAGAAATAATGGGAAAAAAGAAACTCCAATTACTAGATTGCAAAAGCAGATGGTAAGAGTTGATAAGAACATTGCAGATATAAGAGAAAATGAAAAATTGACTGCTAAAGAAAAGCAAGAGAAAATTGAACAGCTAGAAAAGCAAAAGCAAGAAATACTTCAAAGGATCAACGAAGAAAAAATCAAAGAAAAAATGACTGAAGTAGAGGAAAAAATAGAAGAGGCAGAAGAAATTGAAGCTAAGAAGAAAGAAAAAGAAGAAAAACCACCTACTCCTTTAGATGAAATAAAAGCTGAATTAGGAATTGAATTATCTTCAAAATCAATGATAAAAGCTTCAAGAGCACTAGATACTGCTAATAATAAACTTAATACAGCTAGAAAGATGAGACAAGATGCCAAGATCCTAGAGAAGCAGGTTGAAACTGATAGAGGTAGAGGTCAAAGTATTGATGTGAGTGATTTTAGGATAAAACAATCAGTATCATTTAGGTCAAAAGCAGATCAAATAGAAACAGAAGCTATGGAAGCTTTGGGAAAAGCTAATAAGTTAGTCAAAAAAGCAAGCGAAAAATTAGAAAAAGCCAAGGAAAAGAATAAAGAGATAAATAATCAGGTAGAAGAAGATGAAAAACAAGAAAGAATGAATTATACTAATCCTGAAAAAAATATAGAAGAAAAACAAAAAGAAGAGGTTATAGGTAAGAATGTAGATGTAAAATTATAATAACCAGAAGACGAAGATATTGTTTATTCATATCTTCGTCTTTTTGTTATTTAAGAATAAAATAGAATTAAGTCGAAATGAAAATAACTTAAAAATAAAAAGTCGAAATACAATATAATATGATGAAATATATGTAAATATTAAGTTAAATAAAATATCAAAACATTGATATATAATAGAATTAGGATTATAATTAGAATGATAGCGAAAACTATCAAAAAGTTTATAGGTTTAAGTAATCAATAAAATTGAAGGAGATGATTTTTAATGAAAATCAGAAAGCCCTTTACACTTCTAGTAGTTGTATTAATGCTAGTCAGCGTTTTTGCAACATCTGCATTAGCTAATGAAGTGTATACTGTGAAACCAGGAGATGTTTTATGGAAGATTGCTGAAAAATATGACACAACATGGGAAGAACTTGCAGAAGTTAATCAATTATCTAATCCTCATATGATTTATCCAGAACAGGAATTAGAAATACCTGGTAAAGCGGAAACAGTTACAGAAAATGAGGAAGAAGATGTAGCGGTTGAAGGTAAAAAAGTAACAATACTTGGAACTAGTGACGTACATGGACGTATATATGCATATGAATATGCAACTGATAGTCCAGATGCTGATGCAGGATTTGCTAAGCTTCAAACACTTATTAATAAAGAAAAAGCAGAAGCACCGGATGCGATATTATTAGACTGTGGTGATACAGTACAAGATAATAGCGCTGAACTATTCAATGATTTACCAATACATCCAATGGTACAAGCCATGAATACTATGGGTTATGATGTATGGACACTAGGAAATCATGAGTTTAATTTTGATAAATCATTCCTAGATAGAAATATTGAAGCATTCAATAATACTGTATTGGCTGCAAATATTTATAAAACAGATGATACACGTTTTGTAGAGCCTTACAAAATCTTTGAAAAAGATGGTATTCGTATAGCAGTAGTTGGATTATTACCACCTCATATTCCTAGATGGGAAGCTAGTTCACCACAACATTTTGAAGGATTAAGTTTTACACAACCTTTGGAAGAAGCTAAGAAAGTTGTAAAAGAACTAGAAGGAAAATATGATGTTCTAGTTGGAGCATTTCATATAGGTCCAGATGGCGAGTATGGCAGTCAAGGTGCATTAGAGATTGCTGAAGCCCTTCCTGAATTTGATGTTATTTTCTGTGGACATGCTCATTCAAGATTTTCTGATAAAGAAGCTAATGGAGTAAAATTAATTGAGCCTGGATGTTATGGATGGGCGCTTGCAAAAGCTGAAATTACTTTAGATGAATCACAAGATGGATATGTTGTTAAGGATGTTACAGTAGAAAATATAGAAACAAAAGAGATTGAAGAAGATAAAGAAATATTATCTGAGTTTGAATTTGTACATAAAAAATCTGTAGAAGATGCAAATATTGTTGTTGGACACATTGAAGATGATTACGTTAAAAATGTTGATTATATTACTGGAGAAGCAAAAGTTACAACAATGCCTACTGCTCAAATAGAAGATACACCTTTAATGGATTTAATCAATGAGGTGCAGTTATTCTATACTGATGCACAGATAAGTTCAGCTGCAGCATTTAAGAATGATATGAACTTAGTAAAAGGCGATTTCAAGAAAAAAGATGTAGCTAACATCTATAAATATTCTAATACTTTGATGGGTGTAAATATTACTGGTGAGAATTTGAAAAAATACATGGAATGGTCAGCCTGCTATTATAATACCTATACAGAAGGGGATGTAACAGTAAGCTTCAACCCTGATATCAGAGGATATAATTATGATATGTTCGCTGGAGTGAACTATGATATTGATATCTCAAAAGAACCTAATAACAGAATTACAAACTTAACATTTAATGGTGAGCCAGTTAAGGATGATGAAACATACAAATTGGCTGTTAATAATTATCGATTCGGTACATTAAAGGGATTAGAGCTTGTTACTGATGAAGATGTATACTACGATTCTTATGAAACAATGCAAGACGCAGGTAGAATACGTGCTTTAATAGTCAAATATATTAAAGAAGAAAAAGAAGGTAAAGCTGTACCAACAGTTGATAATAACTGGAAGATAATAGGCATAGACCTAGAAAGTCCTTATAAAGATACTGTATATGAAATGATTAAGGATGGTGATCTTACTATTCCAAGATCCGAAGATGGAAGAACACCTAATGTAAAATCAATCAATGTTAATGAACTGATTGAAGAAGGTAAACTAGAAAAAAATAAAGTTGAAGAGTTACCAAAAGCATCATAATAAGTAAAGAGTAAGGGGCTGCCAGGCAGCCTCTTTTAACCATCTTAATTACTATAATATACAAGAAAGGACAAGCTTATGAAAAAGTACTTACCTATTATTTCATTTATATTATTAGCAGCATTAATTATAATCTTATCTCCAATATTTAAAATGAATATAAAACAACCTAATTACTTTAAACAGGATTTTGAAGATGCTAAAGTAGTTGAAGTTGTAAGTGAAGAAATTGATGAAGATCCTACCTTTGAGGGAAGATATCTAGGTACTCAAGTAGTTAAGATAGAAATATTGACAGGTGAATATAAAGGTAAAATATTTGAGGTTAAAAATCCCCTTAGCAGGAGCCATAACGTTTATGCACAAGCTGATGACAAGGTAATTGCAAGTATTGATGATTCACTGGAAGAGGCAAATGTTTGGATTTATAATTACAAAAGGGAAAACATACTATATATTCTAATTGCTTTGCTGTTCATTCTATTAATACTACTTGGAGGCATGCAAGGAGTATATTCAATTATTTCCCTGATATTTACAGGCATCATGATAGTATTTTTCATGCTTCCCCTAATTTTTCAAGGAAATAATCCTATCGTAGTGACCATACTGACTGCATCAATTATAATAATAGTATCATTTTTATTGATAAGTGGATTTAATCTAAAGACATTGACTGTTATTATAGGTACGATTATAGGAGTAGTTATTGCAGGGGTTATCTCTTATGTATCTGGTAATCTGGCACATCTATCGGGAATTACTATGGATAAAGGTAAGGAATTGGTATATGTAGCTCAGGATTATAAAATACAGGTAAGGGGATTAATGTTTTCTGCTATATTAATTGCTTCTCTAGGAGCAGTTATGGATGTAGCTATGTCTATCACATCATCAATTTTTGAGATACATCAAACGAATAGTGGATTATCAAAAAAACAATTATTCAAATCAGGAATGAATATTGGTAAGGATGTTATGGGAACCATGTCCAACACACTTATTCTAGCTTTTGCTGGTAGTTCACTTAATAGTATCATGCTTATATGGGGATATCAAATGGGAAGAAGACAATTCATGAACATTCCTTTTATAGGCACTGAGATTATCCAAGGTTTGTCAGGGAGTATTGGGATTGTCTTGACTGTTCCTGTTACCGCAATAATATCTGTAATGCTGTTAAAGCGAAAACCTATTAAAAGTAACAAAAACAAAAGTAATAAAAAGAATAAGAGGTAAAATAAATAAGCTAGATTAATGCATTATGCAAATTCTAGCTTAAACTATTTGTATGATTAATTTATATGTATTAAAACTAGTAATAACTAAATTTTAATAATATTTCTTTCTGTTTAATTCATTCTGAACGTCATCAAGGGCTTCACCAAATCTTTGGAAATGAATTACTTCTCTTTGGCGTAAGAATTTCAATGGTTCAATTAGGTCAGGATCATCAGTGAGATTCATAAGGTGTTCATAAGTCGCTCTAGCTTTTTGCTCAGCTGCAAGGTCCTCGTGTAAGTCAGTGACAGGATCACCCAATGAGCCGATACCTGCTACAGTGAAAGGAACACCGCTAGCATCAGTTGGGAACAGACCATGATCGTGTTGGGCGTAATGTGGAGCTAATCCGGCGTCTTTCAATTCTTGGATTGTTGCACCTTTAAGTAGTTGGTAGATCATTGCGGATATTATTTCTACATGGGCTAATTCTTAGGTTCCAAAAGGTTATCGGTGTTGGAAAAATTTTTTGTCTTATTTTATTTCTTATGATAGATTTGATAGATAAATATATTTAATATTTGTTTTTGGTACAAAAATTGCAATAAATTATACTAAAATGAAAATTAAATTTATTTATAGAAAATATTATTAAAAGGGTTGAATAGTTAGACAATTAGTTGTATAATATGATTTGTAAAATTATATTACAGATAAGGAGGATTATTATGAAAAAAGTAAACATTCCATATTATTACTAATTAGCGTATAAAATGTGTAGACAGTATTTGATTTAACAGAAATAAATTTAGTTAACGATTTTGGCCAATTGGAAAAAACTAAATGTAGGAAAAAATATTAATAAACTATATGATAAAATATTAGGAGGTTACAGGTATGAAATTAAAAGGATTAAAAAAAGTGGTAAGTTGTATGTTAGTTTTAGGAATGGTATTCTCATTTTCGTTGGTAAGCTATGCTGCTGAAGATTATAATGAGTTCGATTCTTTTAAAATAAGTAATGGTTTTGGATATGTTGGAAAAGCCGGAGTAAGATTAACAGCTGGAGCAGAAGCAGATATTAACATTAAAATGAATGTTAAAACTGTAACTCAAGATCAATTAGTAGAATTTATAGAAACACATAAAGACAAACTTACTGCTGACCAATATAGTGAGATTTCAGAGAATAGCTCATTTGAAGCAGAAGGTATGGGCGCAAATCTTTTCAATTGTTTAGTTAGTGTAGTTTATGGTGATGGTTCTAGTGATTACTTTGCAAATGCAAGAAATAAAGAAGTATTACTAGGTGAAGAAGAAGATAAAGCTATATTAAAAGAGCTTAAAGATATTACTGAACAAGAATATGAATTATCAGGTACTATCAAAGCTAGAGGTCTAAGCTACATACCTACAGAAGCATATTGTTTCGTAGAAGTAACAAGAATCCAATTCAAAGATGGATCAACTTTAAAAGTAATCAACACAAATGCTACAGTAGCTGAAGGCGACGGAACTAGAGATGCTGTAACTGGTTCAGAAGGTAACGAACCTTTAAACTTAATTCCTCTAGGTTAATATAGATTAAGAGATTTCGTATTATTTAAATATAGAGTTTAAAAGTATACAAGCTTTGGGTTTAATGAGAGGACTGCTAATATGGCAGTCCTTTTTAGTTTATACATAAATACAATTGATATTTCTTTTTTGTTGCTTATTGTTAGATTATCTGTTAATATATATCGGGAACTATGTGGTGATATTGCTTGTGATTTGTATAAAGCTAGTGCAATAATTATAATAAAATGTAATGTAAAGGAAGAAATGTAAATGACTAAATTTTATCCAATATATAGAGGATGTATTAGTACAGATCGACGACCAAGTGTAATACAATATAAGATTGAAAAATTGATAAAGAAAAAAGAAAACACTGATAAAATTCAAATACATACATCAATAGATTTCTTTTCAAAAGAAGAGTACTCTGGATATGTAAATGAAAAAGGATTTAAATTAAAAAGATATAAATATTTAAAAGGAGATCCATCATCAATAGTTTATAGAGGTAATATAGTTAAAGAGGGAAAGATTAGTAAAATATATTTAAAGTTTTATTATCCTTTCATATATTGGCTAGTATTCTTATTTTTATTTACCCAATCTATAACATCAGTTGTATCATATATAAATGGGTCAAAAACCATTGAACAACCAATAGGATTTATTATCGGTACCTTAGTATATTATTTTGGTATGATGGCTGGATTTAACTACAGGACTAAAAAAGTTAAAGCACTTATAGAACATTTATTAAATAATAGAAAGATTAAATAAAAAATAAAAAGAACTATTTACATATAAAAACACATTTTATGAGGAGTAGAAGTTACTATGTTTGGACTAGAAAAATATATTAAAGATTATGGAGATGGACCTAAAAAGATTATAAAAATGGGACGTTCTAACTTAATAATTGGTATCATTGCATTAATATTTACCCTAGGAATAGGGATTGCTCTTAGTATCTTGTGCAGACAACTAGAACCATTATATATTTTTGTACCTTTCTCAATAATAAATATTTTAATTATTCGAAACAATATTAAGAAAATAAAAGAAGGTAAAAATAGACTACTTGATGATAATTCAATTTATGAAGCTGACAAGTTTCTTAAAGATTTTCTAAGCAATGATATAAAAAGAGGAGTTTTATTAGATTATCTTAATGCTGCACTTATAGAATATTTTACAATAAAACCGATACTAGTAGAGAATAGAATCTTAGATAATAAAATTAGAGGAGTTATAGATAATAATATCAATATTTCAGTATTCCATGACTGGATTGATATAGTATGGTTTATAGATATTTTTGAATTGGAAGATGATACATATAATAAGTTTAAAGCAATTGAAGATTATCGACTAGAAGGTAAAAATATACCTGTTAGAGAGCTAAGAGAAATGATTAATATGTCTCGTTTTACCAATACAGTTTGCTATTAATAAAATAGAAAGATTAGGTGAAAAATGAATAAAAGTGATGCAAGAAAAATTATTGAGAATGAAAATTTAAAACACTACAATTGGTTTGGTAACCATGAAGTTTATCCATATGAGGTAAGTATAAGCAAAACAGAAAACAGTTGGAGTGTTTTTACTGCTGATGAAAGAACATGTAAAATATCAGAAGCTATATATGATAATGAAAATGATGCTTTAACTGAATTCATTAAAAGGTTACGAGCTGATAAGAAATTAGGATGATAATTGTTAATAAAATAATAAGCCATCAGTATTTGATACATAATGATGGCTTATTATTTTTTTGGTAGCTTTGGATATAGTACAAGGTTGAAATCATCGGGGTTTCCATGCCAACGACCGTTGACTGTCTTGGTATAAACAACTTTATCAATAACTTCTTTGAGTAATTCATTCTTTTCAGCAGGATTTGTAAGATTACCGTATGTCTCTAATATTCGTTCAATTTTGGGGATTAAAGTCACTTGATTTTTATTATGTACAGTATTTTGGTTAAGTACATCTAACAATTCGTTTTTAGTGTTTTTTACTTCGCTTATTTTATCAGTAATTATTTTAGATCTTTCAAGAAATTTATCAACTGAGTAAACACCTTGTTCAAGTAAATCATGTAAAGTATCAGATTGCTTTATTAATGTCATTAATTCTTCATCTAATTTCTTAATAGATTTTTCAGTAATTTCATGTTGTAAATTTAAATTGCTTTTATCATGTTTTGATGATTTTATATCCAACTTATAATTTATTAACCATGTTCTTAGACATTCAATTAGTTTTTCCTCAACAACAGATAATTCACAACTAATATTATTGCATGATGAAATTTTACATATCAAATAATCAGGAGTGCTGTTGGTATAAGACCTTCTAACCATTTTTCTTCCACACATACCACAGATAGCTATTCCAGCTAAAGGATTTTTTATATTATATTTACTGGGAATAGGAGCCTTAGAGTTTTCAGATAAACGCTTTTGTGCAAGTTCAAATGTAGTGTTATCGATTATTGGTTCGTGTAATCCATTAACTAGAATCCAATCTTCTTTTTTGGTTCTAGGTCTTGATTTAACAATTTTACCATCAACCATTCTTTTGACTGTAGGACGTGAATTCCATCGTATTTTACCTATGTATACAGGGTTTTTGAGAATATCCCTTATTGAAGATTCTACCCATATTTTACTTTTTACCGGTGAAATTTTTAATTCATTTAATTTATTGGCTATAAGTGTTAATCCGAATTTATCGGAAGTTCCATCGGAGTGCGATTCACCTTTTGTATATAGGATGAAAATTAATTTTACAGCCTTAGCTTGTTCATGATTTATTTCTAAGGTATAACCTTTATCATTTTCTAATTTTTTTCTCATATATCCATAGGGAGGTTTATTTCCTAAATATTTTCCTTCTTTAACAGACTCTATTCTGCCCCTTTGTAAACGTCTATTTATTGTTTTATATTCACGTCGTGACATGAATAGACCGAATTCAAAGTACTCTTCATCAAATTCATTTTTGGGGTCATAGTCTTTCATAGGGGTTATTATTTTAGTATTAGAGAATTTAAAACTTTGAGCAACTATTCCTTGGTCAATAGTATCACCACGTGCTAAACGTTCAACTTCAACAACAAGAACACCAGACCAAATGCCTTGTTCTACTTCTGATAGAACCTGTTGAATAACTGGACGGGAAGATATAGTTTCTCCAGATACAATCTCTTTATAAATTTTAGTAACATCTAGATTCCTGTTTTTAGATAAATCCAATAATATTTTTTCATGCCTAGCTAGAGTTTCTCCTTCTCCATGTGCTTCTGCTTCCATATCTGAACGGGATTTTCTAAGGTAGATACAATATTCAGCTGACATACAAACACCTTCATTTTTAATTTTAGCTCTTAGGAGGATTATATAATTTCTATTTATATCTATTACAGCAATTATATTTATATGCAGCTATTGTAAAATAAACTTTATGTTATAAAGAAATTTAATGTCTGAAGTGGCGTGAAGTAATAGGACAAAAATTAGCTAGCATAAATTATAAGATAAAAGGAGGTATTATGTATGATTGAATTAGAAGGTAACATTGTTGAAGAATATAAAATTGGCAATACCAAAGTTCAAATAAGAGATAGTGGATACATTAATAGGACTCCTGAAGATATTCAAAAAATTCTTGACAACATAAGTACCATTATTCTAAATCATTATATACGGGAACAGAATAAGGTAGAATAAGAGTATTTATAGAGCATACATAAAATAAAACCTCAACAAATGTGAGGTTAATTATGAGATTATTAAATTATAAGTAGTTAATAAGAATTTTCAAGAATCATGTTTTCAATATAATCGTATAGGAAAAAAGTATCTGCTTTGATTGATAATGAATATGATGGAGGAGTATCGTCTGGTACTGATCCTAAATATAGTGTACCACCAACCCCATAATCATTTATTTCGGTTATATACATTTGGTAGAAGCTATTATTAAGTAATTTTATAATAACCCAAGTGTTAAGTAGGTTATCTTCATTAGATTCTATGTCATCAACAGTAATTACACGACATCCTTGGTAAGAATTATTTGTAGAATTATTTTCATAAATATACATAGATACAGTCCTTTATTACAGTTGCTTAATATATATTATTCATCATAAAATTCTTAAGTTACTAATGAATTAATATATGAAGTATAATAAGGTAGGAGCATTTGTACTCAATATAGTATATAGAAAGGATGATTAAATCAATGAAAAGTATAACAACTTCAGAAAAGGCTGCAATGATTAGAGCCATGGAAATGATGTTTCTAAAAAACGAGAGATTATATGATGATCAATATTCAATAAAGTTTATTACTGCTTTTAATAGATTCTTCCTTAAAATCATGAAGCCCAAATGCATTAGGAATTGGATGGTAAATTTTATGGATAAGACTGGTCCTGGTGTCTATGGTGGTATTATTAGTCGAACGAAGTATATGGATGATGCATTGGAGACTGCTATTGCAAATAAATTTGATGCTATTGTCAACTTGGGTGGGGGTTATGACACCAAGTGTCTAAGATTTGATATGAAAGGATTGGAATATTACCACGTTGACCAGAAATCTGTTATAACCAATTATGAAAAAATAATGTCTGGATTACAATGTGGTATCCCTTCATATGTTAGGTTTGTACCTATTGATTTTGATACGCAAAGACTTGAAGATGAGCTTGTTAAGGCTGGTTATAGTAAAGATAATAGAACACTGTTTCTTTGGGAAGGTGTTACACAATATATTACGATTGAAGCAGTTATTGGAACTCTGGAATTCATCGCATCATGCTCAAAAGGTAGTCAAGTTACATTTACGTATGTAATCAAAAGTGTATTAACATCCCCTATAAACTTTCCAGAGTATAGTAAAATGTTAAAACTAGGTAAAAGAATAGGCGAAGAATGGATTACAGGATTTGAACCAAATAATATATCAGAGTTTCTAAAGGAACATGGTCTTAAATTGATTGAAGATGTTGGTGATATAGAATATAGAGAACGATATTTTAAACCAATCGGAAGAGAGATTTCTATTATGCCAATTGAACGAATGGCTTTTGCTGAAGTTTGAGAAGAGATTTTAGGATTTATAATTTCCATAGCTCTCTTATTAAAAAACTATAATTGTAAAGAGATAGAAAATTAATAACACAAAAGTTGTAGCAAGAACTATAACATTTTATTGTACTACCTAATAATACTAATTATAAGGCTATATATTGAATATGTATTATGGTATAATTTGGCATAATTAATAGAAAAGGATGATGTATAATGAAAAAAAGACTAAGTATGTTTATATTTTTTGTGTTATTTATTTTTAGTAATGTAATTGTTAATGCTGCCACAGCAGGGGATGAATTACAACAGCCAGAAAATGGTTGGAAAAGATATGAAGTTGTTAAGGAAGGAATTGCAGATAACAGAATTACATATGAAGGTGACTGGGGTGGTCAATATTATTCATATAAAACTACTAATTTTATTAAATTTAATTTTGTGGGAACTGAATTAAGATTGATTAGAAGATTAAGTAGTTACTCTTCAAAAAATCTTTCTGTTACAATAGACGGTATAAAATACCAAACAGATAATAAAGATTCTATGCCAGAATATACACCAGTCATAATGTTTGAAATTAAGAATTTAGCTAATGTTGAACATGCAGTTGTAATTGACACTACTACAGCTGATAGTGCTCATCATGTTTCATTGGATTATATAGATATGGATGAAAATGGAGAATTAAAAGGATATGATGAATCACCAATACAAATTGAGGCTCCAACTAATTTGACTGCTCAATCATCTGATTATAATATAACTCTAAATTGGGATGCAGTAGAAGGTGCAGATAACTATACTATACTAAGGTCGACTACATTAGATGCAATAGATACTATAATAGGGAGTAGTGAAGAAACAACTTACATAGATAGTGATGTAGAGCCAGGAATTACTTATTATTATATAGTACGTGCAGTAAAGAATAGCGTAGAAAGCACTGATTCAAATATTGCATCAGCTATGATTAAAAAGGTGAATCCAGCAGTGTTACAAATTAAATTATCAACTACTGATATATATGAATTTAGAGTAACAATGAACGAGGCTGAAAATTTTATTAAGTGGTATATAGATAGATCAAACGATAATGGATTACCATTCTATAAATTTGCTGCTGAATCAGAAATTGAACCTTATACAGATGCAAATGAGTATTTGATATATAATAAAATAGTTTGGTTTAAAGTTAAAGAATACATAAAACAATAAATATTAATTAGAACAAACTTATAACAAGTAAAGACCCGACCTACTTTAATAATTGAAGTTAGGTCTTTTTTGTTGCTTATTGTTAAATTATCTGATAATATTAATACGTATTTATGTTTTTGGAAAAAGACCTTGCTAAAAATTATTGAATATTGCATTGTAATAGTTAGGAGACTATTGATTAATGAATAGATAAAGTACAGAAAGAGAATTTGCCTATGAAAAGAATTATAAAAATATCAATAGTAATTGTTAGTATTATAGTTGTAATTTTAAATAAAACAATTGAAATAAGTGACTCAAGCCTATCAGAAAAACAAATTATTAAAGGTTGCTTTTATGCAAATAGTTTATACTTCGAAGAGGTAGCTTTGTTTTTAATGAATTTACAATATAATGCAAGTTGTTATTATGAAAATAGTAAACTAATTATTAAAGAGATTGATAATGAATATAATATAAGAATAGTAAACATTGAGGATGAGCAAATAGTTCAATCTATTAAGTATCTATTGAAAAATCTTGATTATAAAGAAATTTCAAAGTATGGAGATGAAGTATATTTTAATTATTATACTACTGGACCGTTTCCGTATGAAACGGGGATAGTATATTCGGAAAAGGATATTATTAACTATAACAGTACATTTTCACTTGAAGATAAATTGAAAGATTGTTGGTATTGTTTCTTTTTTGGCTATACTTAAATAAGTGTGTAAGTTAAATTAATAAATAAGAAAGGTATATATATATATGAATATATTAATTATAGAAAAATACATAATATTAGCATTAAATGAATTAATGGAAAAGGAGCATGTATTATTAAAAAATAATGTTCATGAACGAGCAATTTCCTATAAGTTAGGTACATATATTGAAAAATACTTTCCTTCATATAATATTGATTGCGAGTACGATCGTAATGCAAAAGCAATTGAAGATAAAAAAATAATATATGAAATAGAATGTGAATATGGCGAAAAAAAATCAATGCCAAAAAAAATAATACCAGATATTATTATTCATCAAAGAGAAGAAAACTACAGAAATCTAGTTATAATAGAAATAAAAAAAAGCTGTTCTAAAAAAACTAGTCAAGAACAAGATGAAGTCAAATTAAAAGCTGCTACAACTAAAGTATTAAGCAATTTGGGTTATAAATATGGTTTATTCATATTAATAGGGGTTAAGGAAGATATAGGAAGCTATCAGCTAATTTGGTATGAAAATGGTGTTAAAACACGAGAAGTTGATAGTAAATGTCTTATGTAAATAAATAATAATGGCTAACCCCATGGAACCCATTCTTCAGTTCCAATATCCGTCAACAACCCTTTAGTCTTATTGGTAGGCATAGCATATCTCTGATTAAGATAACGAATAGCAGCACCTAATTCACCGTCAGGTCCTCCATACTGGGTAACGAGCAACCCTGCCATTCTTAGATCTTTCTTTTTGATATTAACAGGAAATTGTAATCTTTTTTCATATAACCACATACTTTATCCTCCTTTATTCATTTTCCCATGGCCATGGTCCATCTAACCATTCCCATGGATATTTGCTTGGAGACATACCAAAGTTAACAAGTGGACCCACATTTAACTCATACATACGTCTCTTGTTCTCATATTGACGTTGTATAACATTATAATCCGAAATTGCTTTTTTACAATCGGGATGAGTATCTAGATATAGATTAAGGTCTAAGGCAGCAAATCCTAATTGTTGTATTTCTCTCATTAATTTTTTATCATACATTAATGACGCCTCCAATCACGATAAGGTTGATATAGATTAGGAAACATACTTCCTCTATGGAATCCTTCTTGTAGAGGGACTAGTCCCACATAAGGCTGATTAGGGATATAAGCTGTTGCCAATCTAATCTCGGGTTCTGGTTGTTTCATAGATTCATTCTTATCTTTATCTGGTCTTACTTGAGGTTGCATCCTATTAGGGCGTTCCAGAAAAACAGGTCTTTTTGAGTTGTACATATCTCTCATTAATATACTCCTTATAAATGTCTATAAGTTACCATATGTTATATATGTAAAATTAGTGTTTTTCCAAATAATAATTTCCATATTAATTTAACCCAACTAATAATAAAACCTCTTAAACTCTGAAGGTGTATGACCAGTAAGTTTCTTGAACTGCTTAGAAAATGTATAAGAATCTGGGTAACCCAATTCCACAGAGATTTCTTTTACTGATAGATTGCCAGCAGATAATAATTTTTGAGCAGCGTTGATTCTCCTATTTAGAATGTAGTTACCTGGTGATATTCTATACTGTTTAGTAAAGAGTTTTCTAAACTTCTCATAGCCCATATTTACATATAGAGCTACATCTTCAACTGAAATCCTGTTGGTTATATTTTCTTCTATGTATTTAATGCTCATTGCTAATATATTCATTTCATCTGTTGTTGTTCTATTAATCCTATCAAGGTAAGTTGCCTTAGAAATAATTGAAATAGCCTCATTCATAAGTAAAGGAAGTTCAATTCTGTTAGCCTTATCTAGTCTTTCATGAAAATCCAGCATTTGTTGAATAAGTTCAAAATCGTGTCCTGGAGTCAAAACAGGTTTATCAGGAGAAAATACATATATCTCAGCTAGACTATTAAAAACATTATGACCTATAGAAAGATATAATTCGCTCCAGTCGTCTGTAGTAACTATTGTACTATGTGTTTTATTAGGGAACCTCTGAATGAAATCCCCAGATTCAATGGATATTTCTCTACCTTCAGTATCCTTGTAAATACCTTTACCAGATAAAACAAACAAACCATGATATTCTTGAGGTGTATAATTGATATGTGAACCATTTATGCTATTTTTCCTAACATAACCACTAAGTAATACTCCTAGAGAATTATTGTTACTTAAAACTCTATGATGAGATTCGTTATTATGAAATTTATTATGTACTATTTCTGCTATATTCATATTGCACTTCCTTAATGTCGTTATTTAAAATTCATTTTACCACAAAAAAAGATGAATACAACCCCAATTTTTTGCATTTTATTTATTACCAAAAATGACATTGTAAATACCAGTATAAACATTTTTTTTATAAAGTAATGTGAGTATAATGCTTTTTGAATTATAGTTTTGAAGCGAGGTGGAGCATAATGGGTTCACTTGTATTAAGTGTGCTAAAAAATAAGAGCTGTAAAAATAAGACAACAGAGGTTAGTTCTAAACATAGGAGTAGAAAATACTTCATCATGGAAGGTGTAACAGGTATAGGACAGAATTCCTTGACAGCTGGAGCATTTTTAGCTGGTTTCATTAACTTATTGAATGGGTCAGAACAAGTAAATGGAATGGTAGCAGTAGCCCCTGCAATAGTTGGTTTATTACAGATATTCTCTTCGTTGATATTTGAGAGATTAGAAAGCCGTAAGAAAACTATTATAAGTATGGCTATTGTACTTAGGTCATTACTGTCATTAGTATATTTCATACCTATGTTACTCATACCACTTGGATTTGGACTAGAAGCTTTTATTTTGTGTTACATATTGGCTTACTCAATGAACGCCTTGATAAGTCCTGCATTGTTTAATTGGTTAGTTGATGTTACGCCTATATCAATTAGAGGGCAGTATTTAGCCTATAGAGATAAAATATCTCTAGGAACAACAGCTATACTAACAATCTTTTTGGGAAAAGTACTTGATTATTCTAAGGATGCAGGTAATCAAATGATAGGTTTTGCAGTAGTTGGTGGAATTATTGCTATACTAGGTTTTTTGAATATCTATGCTTTGATGCATATAGATGAATTTAAAGAAAATTACGTTATCAAAAAATATAATATAAAACAAGTATTGACAACACCATTGAAAGATACATCTTTCAGAAAGATAATACTACTATTTATAATATGGAATTTCTCCTTGCAGATAGGAGGTCCTTACATTGCTATATACATGGTTACTAAGCTTAATCTGAAATACACTTACATGATGGCATTATCAGTTGTGGCGACTGTAGTAAGGGTAGTAGTAGCTAATAAATGGGGTAGAATAGCAGATAAGAAATCGTGGTTTTTAAGTACAGAATGTTCCATTGGAATATTAGCTGTGGTACATTTTACATGGGGATTTGTTAATGTATCTAATTACATTGTTCTTGCTCCTATATTACATATACTATCTGGTATAGCTTGGGGCGGTATAGGGATATCAATGTTCAATATACAATTCCTATATGCTAAAAAAGAGGGAAGAACTATGTACATCGGACTAAATGCTGCTATTGGAGGAATTGTTAGTGGAATAGCGGTCTGGATAGGTGGTAGGATAATAAAATTATTAGAAAACAAAGAATTAGTGATTTTAGGTATGCATATAAATAATATGCAAATTACGTTTTTCATATCAGGGTTATTATTATTACTATGTCCATTATTCGTAAAAGTGTTTATAGAAAACAAAAAGTTGGAACAAGAAGCAGAATAACTAAAGGGAAGCTTACCATATATAATGGAAGACTTCCCTTATTGTTTTATATACAAGCATTCTTAAACATTATCTTCAAAAATTATATCTGAAGGAGATAACTTATAAACCATATCTTTTCTTTCTACTATTATTTGTGCTTTTGTAGATGTCTGAGAATCATTTTTTAGCTTATTGACAAGTTCTCTTGTTGGATTAATAGCAACTGGGAATGCAACGGATTTTAACATGGAGAAATCTCCAGCAGTATCTCCATATGCATAGGATCTAGATAAATCAATATCATATTTTTCAACTAATTCGTTAATCGCTTTCTTTTTATTGACACTATCCCACATAGGAGTTACTTCACCAGTGTAGATATCTCTATCATCCGTTAGATACATTGAACCAATAAAATCGTGAAAACCATGTTTCTTGGACATAGCACTAACCAATTCAAATGGTGAACCAGATACAGTAATAACTTTATGACCTTGCTCAGTATGCCATTTGATTTTATTTCTAGTGTAAGTATAGACTCTATCACCCTTTTGTTCAATAACTTTACCTGCTATAAATTCAATTTGGGTTTTATGAAGACCTTTGATAGCATCAATATATATTTCTGCCATTTTTATCAAATAATCATCATAATTACCAATACGTTTATCCCATTTAATATATTTTTCTCTGACTTCGTTATACCATCTTTGCTTATCAATAATTTCTGACTTAATCAATTTCTTAAATATCTCCGTTATAAGACCTTCTCTATATAGAGTTCCATCAATATCAAAAAAAGCTGCAATATTGCTCATATCATGACCACCTTTCTTGTGGGATTAATAACGGCTGTTATGCTGATAAATAGTACATTAATAATCCATAATATCTAGTATTTAATTATTGTTATATTTATTATACATTATTTACTAATAAAACTGTACGTATTTTAACAAATTTCTTTTATATATAAAGTTAGAGGCATAGATAGGTACTCAATAATTTACAGTAAATTAATTATATTTTAATTGAAGTTGATGTTTTTATTTGATATCATTAAAGAAATAATGAAGACTAATAATAACAGTAAGGGAGAGTATGACTATGGCAATGGCACATGAGATTGATTATAAGATTCAGGGAGACGACATGCAGTTGGTTGAGATCGAATTGGATCCTAGAGAAAGTGTAGTAGCGGAAGCGGGAGCTATGACTTATATGGATCAAGGTATTGAAATGGAAACAATCTTTGGAGATGGTTCTCAGAGAAGTAATCAAGGCGGATTTATGGGAAGATTAATGGGAGCTGGTAAACGTGTATTAACTGGAGAAAGTTTATTTATGACAGTATTCACTAATACTTGGAATGATAAAAAACACGTATCCTTTGCAGCACCTTATCCAGGAAAAATAATACCTATGGATTTAACTGAGTATCAAGGTAAAATAATCTGTCAAAAAGACGCTTTCCTATGCGCCGCTAAGGGTGTATCAGTAGGAATTGAGTTCCAAAAGAAATTAGGTGTAGGTTTCTTTGGTGGAGAAGGCTTCATAATGCAAAAGTTAGAAGGGGATGGATTGGCTTTTGTACATGCAGGAGGAACTGTCATTGAAAAAGAGCTTATGCCAGGTGAAACATTGAAGATAGATACTGGATGTCTAGTTGCTCTTACAAGAGATGTTAGTTACAATATTGAATATGTTGGAAAAATCAAGAGTGCTTTCTTCGGTGGAGAAGGATTATTCTTTGCAACAGTATCTGGTCCAGGAAAAGTATGGATTCAGTCATTACCATTTAGTAGATTAGCAGATAGGATGCTAAGTGCAGTTAGAGGAGTACCTGGAGGAAAATCAAAAGGTGAAGGCAGTGTACTAGATGCATTAGGTGGATTAGGTAACTTATTTGATGGCGACTAAATCATAATTGATCTTACTACATTTCCAATTGCTTATTAACAAAATACAAAGTGTATTCAATAATATGCTGAAAAAAACATAAAAAAATGTTATAATAAGTAGATACGAATAAAAATATGGATAAAATGATTGACATATAATGCAAGGAGATGTTAGTATGCCGCCACTTACTACACTGATAAAACCTGCTTCAGGTAATTGTAATCTAAGATGTAAGTATTGCTTTTATTATGATGTAATGAATAGTAGAGAAATCAAGAACTATGGAATAATGTCAGAAGAGACATTGGAACAATTGGTTAAAAAAGCTTTTGAATTCGCTGAAGGACAAGTGACATTTGCTTTCCAAGGTGGAGAACCAACAATGGCTTCCTTAGATTTCTTCAAAAAATTTATAGTATTAGTAAAAAAATATAACACGAATAATATTAAAGTAAACAATGCATTGCAAACAAATGGAATTGTAATAGATGAAGAGTGGGCAAGGTTCTTTCATGATAATGATTTCCTGATAGGATTATCTATGGATGGGTATAAGGATATCCATAATTACTATAGAATCTATCCTAATGGAGAAGGAACTTTCAATAAAGTGTTAAAGACAACTAAGTTATTTGATAAATATGATGTCCAGTACAATATTCTATGTGTAGTCAATAAACACATTGCCAAGCATGGAAGGAAAGTATATAACTTCTATAAAAAACAGGGCTTCAAATTCTTGCAATTCATACCTTGTTTAGATGAGATTGGGGAAGAACCAGGAAGAAATCCTTATTCACTTACTCCAAAAGACTATGAAATATTCTTGAAAAATATTTTTGACCTATGGTATGAAGATTTTGTTAGTGGTAATGGAATAAGTATAAGAATGTTTGATAATATCCTTCAAATCATTATGGGTTACGAACCAGAGAGTTGTGATATGAGAGGACACTGTTCTGTAAGTTCAGTCATTGAAGCAGATGGTTCCATATATCCTTGTGATTTTTACGTGCTGGATGAGTGGAAATTAGGTAATGTGGTTAACGAAGGTTTTGATGAAATATTTAAATCTGAAAGAGCAATGAATTTTATTAAAGAATCCATTAATACAGATTCAGAATGTCAGAACTGTGAATTTTACAGAATTTGCCGTGGAGGATGTAAAAGACATAAAGAACCAAAAATTGATGGTAAATACACTAAGAACTATTTCTGTAATGCCTATAAAGAATTTTATAAATATACATTACCAAGATTTTTAGAAATTGCTAGAAATATTAGATAATCATATTATTGGATTAAATAGAAATAACACTATTATACAGTAATTAAGGTTAATATAAATAAATACAAGATAAAATAAGCCAAAGAGATACTAGAGTGAAATCGGTATCTCTTTTATTTTATTAAGTTATTTCTGATAATTCTTTATTTTATTAACTTGGGTTGAATTGATTTTGAAGTAATAATTATTCAATAAGTGGTTATAATTATTACATAATGGTAGAGGTGTGGATAAGTATAGTGTAATTCGTGAATTATTGTATACAATGCTACAAAAAAACAAGTGTTTATTTTGGTAAATTGTGCATAATATATAAAAAACCTATTGACATATCCTATTATTCATTATATATTAAGGGCATAGTTAATGTTAGGTATAACACCCTTAAAAATAATTGATTGTAATTTGGAGGGACAAAATGAATAATAAAAAGATAGTGTTAGGTGTAATTGGTGCAGATGTTCATGCAGTCGGGAATAAAATATTAGCATATGCATTTGAAAAAGCAGGGTTCAAAGTAATTAACTTAGGTGTAATGGTTTCACAAGAAGAGTATATCAAGGCAGCAATAGAGACTGGAGCTGATGCTATTTTAGTATCGTCATTATACGGACATGGAGAACTGGATTGTAGAGGACTTAGAGAAAAATGTAAAGAAGCAGGTATTGGCGATATTTTACTATATGTTGGTGGAAATTTAGTAGTTGGTAAGACACCTTTTGAAGAAGTTAAGCAGAAATTCTTAGATATGGGATTTAACAAAGTATATCCTCCAGGAACACTTCCAGATATATCTATTAAAGATCTTAAAGAAGATTTAGGAGTGAATGACTAATGGAAGCAGTATTGCTTATTGATTTTGGCAGTACCTATACTAAAGTAACTGCTGTAGACCTTGAAAATAAAGCTATTATAGGAACCTCAAAAGCATTTACAACAATTGAATCAGATATATGTGAAGGACTGAATAATGCTCTAGATAAACTTAAATCCCAGCATAAGGATTTATCTATAAAAGAAATGTTCGCTTGTAGTAGTGCAGCTGGAGGCTTAAGGATGGTAGCAATAGGCTTAGTTCCAGATTTAACTGCTGAAGCGGCTAAAAGAGCTGCACTGAGTGCAGGAGCTAAAGTGATGAAAGTATTTTCTTATGAACTTAATGAGAGTGAAGCAGAAGAGATAGAGAACATTAGACCAGATATTATTTTGTTAACTGGTGGGACAGACGGTGGTAATAAAGAGGTTATTTTACATAATGCTAAGATATTAGCTTCATTAGATACAAAAGCACCTATTATTATAGCTGGTAATAAATCAGTACAAGAAAAAGTTGCAGATATTTTAAGTGAGAAAGAGATTACTATATGTGAAAATGTAATGCCTGAACTTGATGTTCTTAACATTGAATCAGCTAGACTTGCTATAAGAGAAGTTTTTCTTAGAAGAATAGTCTATGCCAAAGGACTTTCAAAAGTAAAGGATTTAATAGAAGGTATTATCATGCCTACACCTTCTGCAGTATTGGCAGCAGCCAAGCTTCTAGGCGAAGGTACTAAGAAGGAAAAAGGTATAGGAGATTTGATAGTCGTTGACGTAGGAGGAGCTACCACAGATATCCATTCCGTAGCAGAGGGGTTACCCAGCAAAGGAGGGGTACTTTTAAAAGGACTTCCAGAGCCATTTGTCAAAAGAACTGTTGAAGGTGATTTAGGAGTTAGATATAGCGCAGATGCTCTAGTATGTACTTGTGGTATTGATGAGTTATTGAACAAGGCTGAACTGTCAGAGGATCAAATTAACGAGTATCAGCAATTTATTAAAGCTAACCCAGGATATATAACTGATAGTGATGAAATATTTGGGAAATTTGATTTTGGGCTGGCTTCATTAGCAGTAAAAAATGCTACTAAAAGACATGTTGGAACAATAGAAACACATTATACTCCTTTTGGAGCGACTTATGTACAGACAGGTAAGGACTTGACAACTGTGAGAAATATTATTGGAACTGGTGGTCCAATAATTAATTGTAAAAGGGCTAAGGAGGTTTTGAAAGAGTCACTTTTCGATCCTCTTGAACCAACAGTATTAAAACCTATGCGAGGTAAGATTTTTATAGATAGCAAGTATATATTTGCTGCCATGGGATTACTGGCAGTCAAGTATCCAGATATTGCACTAAGTATTATGAAAAATGAAATAAAACTAATTTTAGAGGTGGATTAATATGGAATTAAAAAATAAGAAGATGGATAGTAAACTTTTTAAAACTATACAGGATGAAGTACTTTTTCAGTGGTCAACAGGTAAAGAAGTAGATTTTGAAGAAGCGGTAAAATACCATGAAGCCATTCCAGAACATAAGATATTTTCCAGAAAACTTAGTGAAGCCAGTAAATTGGGTAATACACTAATTCAGCCAAGAGCAGGGGTTGCATTAGTTGATAAGCACATTGAACTTCTTAACTATCTAGTTAATGAAGGAGAGGCTGATCTACTACCTACTACAATTGATAGCTATACAAGACACAATAGATATAATGAGGTAGAAAAAGGAATAAACGAAAGTAGAAAAGCAGGAAGGTCACTTCTAAACGGATTTCCTGCAGTTAATCATGGCATATCTTTATGTAGAAAAGTTAATGAGTCTGTTAATGTACCAGTTGAAGTTAGACATGGTACTCCTGATGCAAGACTGCTTGCTGAAATAACAATAGCAGGTGGATTTACTTCCTTTGAAGGTGGAGGAATCTCTTATAATATCCCATATTCAAAAAATATACCCCTAGATAAAACTATATATGATTGGCAATATGTTGACCGCCTTATGGGTATCTATGAAGAGGCAGGTATTAGTATCAACAGAGAACCTTTTGGTCCTCTTACAGGAACATTAGTACCGCCGTGTATTTCTCATAGTGTTGCTATAATTGAGAGTCTACTTGCTGCTGAGCAAGGAGTTAAGAATATTACGGTAGGTTATGGACAATGTGGTAACTTGATTCAAGACGTTGCGGCTATAAGTACTATCAAAACACTTACAGAAGAATATCTAGAAAAATTTGGTTATGAAGATGTAGTTGTCACTACAGTATTGCATCAATGGATGGGTGGTTTCCCTCAGGATGAATCAAAAGCATTCGGCGTTATTTCATGGGGAGCAGCTACAGCAGCTTTAGCTGGTGCGACAAAAGTAATAGTAAAAACACCTCATGAAGCTATGGGTGTTCCAACTAAAGAAGCTAATGCAAGTGGTATAAAAGCTACAAAACAAGTTGTTACTATGTTAAGAGACCAAAAGATGGAACTTACTAAGGAACTAGAGGAAGAGAAGAATATAATAAAAGCTGAAACACGCTGTATCATAGACAAAACAATAGAACTTGGAGAAGGTGACATTGCTGTTGGAACTTTAAGAGCTTTTGCGGCAGGTGTTATAGACATACCTTTTGCACCTAGTAGACAAAATGCAGGAAAAGTATTTCCAGCTAGAGATAACATGGGAGCGGTTAGATTCTTAGAATGTGCCAATATACCATTTACGAAAGAAATCAAAGATTATCATTATAGCAAAATGCTTGAGAGAGCAAAATACGAAAAAAGAGATATGAGTTTCCAAATGGTTATTGATGATATATATGCAATAGGTAAAGGAAGATTGGTAGGAAGACCAAGATAATAATAGTAGAGATACTGTAATTGTATTCTTAGAAGGGAATGGAAAAAATGAAAATTGTAGACGTTATTCTATCGGAAGGAAAAACAGGTTTTTTCTTTGATGACCAGAGAGCCATAAAAAAACATGCTGTACAAAATGGAGCTACATATAGTGGGGAACCAATAACCAAAGGATTTAGTTCTGTAAGGCAGGCTGGTGAGGCAATATCAGTTATGCTTCTATTAGAAGATGGACAAATAGCTTATGGGGATTGTGCAGCAGTTCAGTATTCTGGGGCAGGTGGAAGAGATCCGCTATTTCTTGCAAAAGAATATATACCAATCATAGACCAGTATATTAAACCAGTATTAGTAGGTAGAGAATTAACTAGTTTTAAAGATTTAGCAGAAGAAATTGATAATTATGTATTGCCTTCAGGTGAAAGATTGCATACAGCTGTTAGATACGGGGTTACTCAAGCGGTTTTAGATGCTGTAGCTAAGAGTAAAAAAATGATAATGGCAGAAGTGGTTGCAGATGAATATGATACTACTGTTTCTAAGGTAGAGATTCCTATATTTATGCAATCTGGAGATGATAGATATAATAACGTTGATAAGATGATATTGAAAGGTGCTGATATTCTACCTCATGGGCTTATTAATAATGTTAAGCTGAAATTAGGTGAACAAGGCGAGTTGTTAAAAAAATATATCATGTGGATTCGTGATAGGGTTGTTGAAATAAGAGATAATAATGAATATCAGCCAGTTATCCATATAGATGTATATGGTACTATTGGACTTATCTTTAATAATGATTGTGACAGGATGGTTGAATACCTTAAGGAGCTTGAGGAAGCAGCTTATCCATTGACTTTGAGAATTGAAGGACCTATGGATATGGAAGAAAGAACAGCTCAAATGAAAGCTTTGAGTGAACTTTGTAGAAAATTGGATGATAATGGAGTTCATGTTGAAATAGTAGCTGATGAATGGTGTAATACATTTGATGATATAAAGTATTTTGCTGATAATGGAGCAGGACATATGATTCAGATTAAGACTCCAGACCTTGGTGGCATCAATAATACTATTGAAGCTGTTTTGTATTGTAAGGAAAAAGGAATAGGGGCTTATCAAGGTGGTACTTGTAATGAGACTGATAGGTCATCACAAGTTTGTGTGCATTTGGCTATGGCTACTGAACCAGTTCAGATTCTTGCGAAACCTGGAATGGGTGTGGATGAAGGATATATGATTGTTTTTAATGAGATGGAGAGGATATTGGCTATTAGGGAGATGAAGGAAAGAAATAAATTGGTTTAGTTTTCAGTTAGGGTAAGTCGGTCAGGGTAGAAAAGTGTACTAATCACTTGCCTTACCCTGGGAAGCGGTCGGTCTGCGTGATTAGTACACTTTTTACCCTTCGGCTGATTAATTGACGGATAGATTGTGGGTATAATAAGAATGTTTAAATAGATTAAGTGATTGGATTGAGATTTGAGAAAGGATGGATTTTATAATGAGTAGAGAATTGAGAGTGTTGTCTCCGACGGCTATATTGGGTTATGGTTTTCCTATGGAATCATTTGAAGAAGGTATGAAGAGAAAACCTCATGTTATAGCGGTTGATGCTGGTTCTACTGATCCGGGGCCTTATTATCTTGGAGCGGGAATTTCTTTTACTGATGAATCGGCTGTTAAGAGAGATTTGGAGATTATGATAAAGGCTGCAAGAGAGAATGGTATTCCTGTTATTGTTGGTACTGCTGGTGGTTCTGGTGGTGAGCCTCATTTACAGGAGGTTGTTGAGATAGTTAAGAGTATTGGTGAAGATAATGGTTTGGCTTTTAAGATGGCTGTTATACATGCTGAGATTGAGAAAGAGTATGTTATTAATAAGCTGTTGGATGGGAAAGTAAAACCTTTGCATCCGGTTCCAGAGTTGACCTTAGAAGAGTTGGAGAAGACAGAGCGTATTGTGGGGCAAATGGGGCTTGAACCTATTATTAAGGCACTGGAAGAAGGGGCAGAAGTTATTATTGCTGGTAGAGCATATGATCCTACTGTTTTTGCTGCGTTAGCGGTCAAGGATGGTTTTGATGCTGGTTTGGCACTTCATATGGGTAAGATATTGGAGTGTGCTAGTATTGCGGCTACACCTGGTAGTGGAAGTGATTGTATGTTTGGTTACTTGGGAGAGGATAATTTCAGGTTGGAACCTCTTAACCCTATTAGAAAATGTACTACTTTATCTGTAGCGGCACATACTTTGTATGAAAAGACTAATCCTTATATATTGCCAGGACCTGGTGGAATATTAGATTTACAGGATACTAAGTTTCATCAAGAAACAGATAATATCGTAAAAGTTACTGGTTCAAAATTTGTACCTTCTGATGTTTATACTGTTAAATTGGAAGGAACTAAGAAGGTTGGTTATAGAACGGTTTCAATAGCAGGGACTAGAGATAGTATAATGATTTCTCAGATTGAATCAATTATACAAGAAGTTAGAGATAGAGTAAAAGATAATTTCAAGAATGCAGATTATAAATATCATTTGGATTTTAAAGTGTATGGTAGAGATGCGGTAATGGGTTCTCTTGAACCAAAGAAAGAAATCACTAGTCATGAGATTGGTATTGTCATAGAAGCGGTAGCGGATACTCAGAAGATTGCTAATACAATATGTAGTTTTGCTAGGTCAACTATGCTTCATTATGGTTATGATGGAAGAATATCTACAGCTGGAAATTTGGCATTCCCATATTCACCTTCTGACTTTAAAGCTGGTGAGGTGTATGAATTCAGTATCTATCATATAGTTGAGGTAGATGATCCATATGAGTTGTTTAAGATTGATTATGTTAATGTGCAGTAATTAAGTAAGGAGGGATTTGGTATCATGAAAACTAAGTTGAAAGATATAGCAGAAGTAATTAGAAGTAAAAATGCTGGTCCTTATGAGTTGACTTTTGATATTATTTTTAAAGATTGGGAGATTTTTGAAAAAGCCTGTGAGAAAAAAATTATCAATGAGAAAGTTATAGCTGATTTGTATCATATATCTGTGGAAGATGTTATTAATATAATAGAATTCAAGCCAGCAAAAGCAATAAAAGCGACAATAGTCCGTCCTATGGCATCTGGGAGGTTAGGTGAGACAGATGTTTATGGTGCTCAACAGCATGCGCCTTTGGTTGATTTAGAGGTGGACTTATAGGTAACGAAAAAATAAAAAATATCATTAATAATTAAGCTGATTTATGCTATAATATAAGAGTTCCTAATTAATATTAGGAGCTTTTGTTTTGTCTTGAAGAAATTTGTGTTTTAAGGATTATTATTTTATAAATATAGGGAGGACTGCAAATGAATATTAATTATAATTTAGTAGGATTGGGATTCATTGGGAAAATACATTTGATGGCGATGAATAACTTTAACTTGTTGGATTTACCTATAGAGAGTCCTATTATCAAGAATCAGATAGTCACAAGAAATCCCGTTGATAGATTAAGTGTAGCCAAGTCATTAGGTTTTGAAAGAACTGTAGATTCAGAATCAATATGTTTTGGTAATGATGATATACAGTTGCTTGATATATGTAGTCCTAATATTTATCATAAAGATCTGATATTAAAAGCCTTGGAAGCAGGAGCTAATATATATTGTGAGAAACCTCTTTCTATGAATGATTCTGAGACTAAGGAAATATTGAATAGATATAGTAACAGTAAATCTAAGATTCAATTATGCTACACATTGAGATATATTCCAGCTTTTGCAAAAGCAAGAGCAGCTATTGAAAATAATGCCATCGGTGAGATTACTAGTTTTCGTATAGAGTATTATCATTCCTCATATCTTAATACTGATAAACCTTATGCGTGGAGATTGGATAAAGAGATTAGTGGAGGAGGAGCACTTTATGACTTAGGTAGCCATGCTTTTGACATATTACAATTTTTAGTGGAACCAGTTAAGGAAGTCATGTGTTTTACTGATACTTTTGTGAAAACCAGAAAAGATAGTGAAGGTAATGAAAAAACAGTTACAGTTGATGATTGGGCATTAACCCATGTACATACAAGTAGTAACATAAAGGGAACTGTTGAAGTATCTAGAATAGCAGTTGGCGATGATGGAATTAGAGTAAGAATCTACGGGACCAAAGGGTCAGTGTTTGTTGATGTCTATGATAATCCTCTAGATGTCAAATATTATAATTTCCTAGGAAATAAAATACATCTTCATGAAGATTATTATAATGATAATAGTTATTATAAGCATATGATTAAGTTTTATCCATCTCCTAAGATGTCTCAAGGGTTTTTTATGGATTCACACATAGCTTCATTAGCTTCATTCTTATATCAGATAGAAAATGATATTGTTGTTGATAAAGCCCCTTCAATTAATCAATGTAAAAATATTGAAGGTATTTTAGATGCGTGCCAAAAATCAGTTGATACTAAATCTTTTGAGAAAATTAGCATTTAGAGTGGAATTATATAGTATTATGTAAAAATATATGTGAATAAATACCTATATACATACATACTTATTACTAATTAACAACAATCAACTTATTTGTTATAATATGAAGGCTGTGTTTATATATAGCATAATATAAAATAAATTAAATAATATTAACGGAGGGTAACTATGAGTATTATCTTAGGTCTATTATCATTGATAGTTAGTATCGCTTTACCAGTAATCATAATGGTATTTACAGATTTTCAAGTAATTCATTTTTCATTGTTCTTTATTGTGCCAGTAGGAGCTATTGCAGTAGGTTATGTATGTGGTTTCGGATTCTTCAAAGGATTATTCTTATCCCATAAGAAGATAAAAGGTGCACATTTTTTCATTGGTGTGTTAATGGCAATTATTTGTCTAGTGTCAATTAAATATGCTACATATTATTTGACTTGTTTTGATGAACAAACTCAGGATATTGTTTATACTTTAGACGGAGACCATATTAGCAATTATGAGATAGATGGATATGGTACAATGACTTTCTTTAATTATAATAAATATCTAATAGAAAATACACCAATTACTTTTAGTCGTCGTTCACGTACTTTGGCAGAAGTATCTAATCCAACTTTTGGATGGATAATAGCTATAATTGATTATCTTGGTATTATAGCAGGTTGTTTATTATCTGGTTCAAGTATAAAAGGTAAAAGTGAATATTGTGATACTTGTAATAAGTATAAGAAGAGTAAAAAAATATTCAAGATCCCAAAAGCTAATGGAAAAGCTTTCTTTGATGAACTTGAAACATTAGTGAAAGATATGAATATGGATGTTTTCCTAGAAGAGATAATCCAAAAACATGTTAATAAAGGGGAGAAATTAGATGAATACTATGAATGTCATTTAGTTTATTGTGAAAGCTGTAGAACTGCATCTTTCAAATTCAAATTGTTTGAAAGGACTTCTAAGAATAAAATAGAAGAAAATAGTAGTTTCAATTACAATATCAAAGTTAATTATGATTTGGTAAGAAGTTACATCGATCAAAATGTAGCATAGTAACTAAATAGATATTCTATGATATATAGGGTCACAACAGTAGAATTAACATTAAAATCTTTATTGATTTTGCTCATCTTATTATCTATAATAAAAATAACTGTATCATTACTAGGTTTGTTATGATACTATGTTGTTAAGAATTGATAGAGGTGAAAGCGATGAAAAGTTTTAATATAGATACTGTATGTGTACCCTATATTTATTATATAGAGTATAATGGTAATACTGGGTCATCTTTTGGTGGCTATGTAAAGGAAGTGATATCATGGCTATAACATTATTGCAGGAAGCGTTGATGTATTCAGTTTATTTTGCACCTAGGGGGAGAAAAAGATTATTGAATCTAGGACATCAGATATCTCAGAGATATTTGAGTCCATTAGATAATCTTGTAGGTGTTATAGGTGATGCAGGAGCAGGGAAATCTGTATTTATCAAAGGTATGTTTCCAGGACTAGAGCTTACCAATGATGATGATGGGGTTAATGTAAGACCTCTACCATTATTGGATGGTGCAGATACAGGTTTTTTCAGTAGCCATACGTACCACATTGATGTTAGATTCGAATCAGCATTCACCCAGATATATATGTTAGCTGATGCAGTAAAAGAAGCTGTAAGCAATGGAAAGAGAGTAATTGTCGAACATTTTGAATTGCTTTATCCATATCTTAATATGAATGCAGATATAATTATTGGTATTGGAGAAGAAGTCATTGTGACTCGACCTAGTATATTTGGTCCATGTCCAGGGGATATCGCAAATATTGTTCACAAATCAATAAAATACAGAAGAATGGCTCATACAGCAGAGGATTTGACTGGTTTTGTTTTAGAAAAATTATTTGGATTTGAACATTGTGAGGGGCATAATGACGTAAAACATGGTTTTGTGCTTGAATTTGATACTAAACCAAATATAGATATCGATGTTCTAGAGGAAAAGACCAAAGAACTTATTAATAAGAATGTTGATGTGTGTTATGTTGATGACAATCATATATCAATAGATAATATTAAATTTCCATGTACTGGACCTAGAATACATCTAAAAAATTCTTCTGAAATAGAACATTTTAAACTGGTCAAGGAATTAAAATATAATCCACTGACTAATAGCTATGCATTAATAGGAATTATAGGTTTTGAAGAGAAAATTAATATTAATGAATTAAATAGTTTGAAGTATCATCTATAAGATATATATAAAATTAATACTTGAAATGGAATAATTTTCATGATATTATAAATAAGTAAATAAATAGAATTAGTAGAAAAGGAGGTCATGTAAATGTTAAAAACTAATATAAATACCGGGAAAAACAAACAATATAATATAATTGAACAACATGACCTGCAGTTGAAGGATACTGTCTATTTATGATAATAAGTTATATTTAGCTGTAGGTATAGAACCTACAGTTTTTATATATTAATTAATAAGTAAGATTACTGTAGTTTACACTACAGTTTTTTTATTATACAAAGCTGTAGATAATACGGCTTATTTTTTTATTCATTTTTAAGAATTAGAAGGGGGCAAAGCAATGAATGGAATCAAAATAGTAATGTATGACCACACATATGCAGAAGCTTTAGCTGATATGTGGAACCAAAGTGGACAGAATTGGGGAGGAGAACAGGTATCAAGAACAGCAGAAGACGTTATCAATGAAAATGAGAAAATGGGTAATATCTGTGCATTTTTAGCTCTTGATGGAGATGAAGTTGTGGGTTATTGTAGCTTCTCTGAGTATAAACAAGATGAAGGAGCTTCATATATACCCTTGTTGAATGTTAGAACTGACCATATTGGTAAGAAAATAGGTAAAACCCTTGTAAAAGAATGTGTCAAAAAGGCTATGGAATCCAAGTGGCCAAGACTTGACCTATATACTTGGCAAGGTAATGATAAAGCTGTACCAGTTTATAAAAAATGTGGATTCTTCTGGGAAAGAAGAGATGGAAGTACTCATCTTATGAATTTTATGCCGTATGTTATGCGTACTGAAGCTGTTAAAGAATACTTCAATACTTTTGATTGGTATGATGACAGTGTAAGGGAGATTAAGATTGAAAGTGATGGCAGAAGTGAAGGTGACTTCGAATATTATGAATACATGTGGGAAAAAGATGGTATCACTCTTAAGATGGAATTTGAGAAGAATGGTAGAGGTTTGACTTGTATTGAAACAGATGATTATAAAATAAAGGCAAGAGTGGATAAAAAAGATCTAGTTATCGGTAATGATTATAAGGTGCAGTATGAGTGCATTAACAAGAGCGGTAAAAATCTTGACATTGAGATTAAAGGGATAGAAGATAAAAATATAACTAATCATCTTGAATACAAAGGTAACATTAAGGATAGCAAAATTATTGATGGTGAATTTACACTAGATACAATACAGGAAGAACAGGATAAATATAGAACGCATCCATGTGTGACATCAATAATAACAATTAATGGATTGGACGCTACATTTAAAGTAGGAGTTTATCCTAACTTCCCAGTTAAGATGGAGATAGCTAACCAAAATGGATTAAAGAATTTAGAGGAAGAGATAGTTTGTTACATTAATATAGAAAACAATTTTGACGAAGAAGCCCATGTTGAGTTTTCTTTAATTGATGATGAATGGATTTCATTCAAAGAAAAATCTCAAGTCTGTTCATTGAAAGCAAAAGAAAAGAAATCACTGCCTATAGCGTGTATTCTATCAGATTATGGTTTTTACAGTAAAGAGGTGGAGACTAAAATCAACGCTTCAGGTAAAACCATTAAACATACTGTTAAGCTTAGAGGTTCTTTCAGAGGATGTACAGGAAGATATCATGGTGAAGATGATACATGTTACTCCATATATAATGGTAAATATTCTATATCCCTAATGAAAAAAGATAATGCAACTCGTTTTACTAGTATAGGGAAATATGGTGATGATGGTATATTCCTTAGAGCACCACAGATTGGTAAACCATATACAATAGAACTGTTCAACAAAAAAGCTGATTCAGTATCTTTTATTTCCAAAGAAGAATCAGAGATAATAAAGGCAACTTACCAATTAGAAGATTTCAAGAATATCGTTCTTGAGTACTATGTTGAATTATTTCAAAATGGTATAGCCAAGACATACTGTGAAATTAAAAATGTTTCTGAGGATTATACCTATAAAGAATTAATTTATTGTCAAAGAGCTTTTTATCTATTGAAGGATGTCTTATTACCAATGGATGGTAAAGTAGTTAGAACTCCTAATTTGGATGGAATATTGACAAAACAATGGGACTTCAATAAAGTAAGTGAAAACTGGATTTTTAGTGAATATAGTAACATTAAAACAGGTATTGGATGGCATAACAGTACTAAAATGAATTTTGATGAGGTATTTGTAATAGTTGATACAGAAATCAATAATCTGTTACCTGGAAAAAGCTTTATTACTGAGCCGGTAACATATACAATTGATACATTTGAAACATGGCAGGATTTTAGAAAATATATGGGAAATACTAAGGATATTAGTTATGGAAGTATCAAGCAAAGCTTTGAATGCAGAATAAATAATAATAATCCTTTTATAGAAAATGATTTAGAAGTTGAGTTTGAAGAGATTAGGAAAATACCTGCAGTTGGTTCAGCTAAGATAACATCCAAAAATAATCTGTTCCAATCTATAAATGAACCACTTGATTTTATTGATAATAAATCCATGCTAAAATGTTCTTATGAGAATAAATTTGATATGGATATCATAAAAATGAATGTCAGCTTAGATGTAAAAGATATTGAAAGAGAAAAAGCAGTATTTTTTAAAGGTACTCAGAATGTTGAGCCAAATATAAGTACGGTTCAAGGTAAAGAAGTTTATGAACTAGATAATGGAATAATTAAAATAAAAGGTTCACCTGATTTTTCTCAGGGTATCTATTCATTAATGTACAAAGACAATGAATGGTTGGATAATAGTTTTCCAGAACCAACTGTAAAGAGTTGGTGGAATTTTTGGACTGGAGGATATTCATACATCTCTAATAAACTTAGTTTTGCTTCATTAGCGAAAGAAAAGAAAAAAGCTGAATTCGTAAGCTTAGAGGATAACTTTGGAAATGTATGGTCGGGTATAAAAACTACCTTAGATATAGTAGAGAATGAGGAATACAGAGGTATTAGTATAGACCAATATTTCTTGTTGCTTCCAGGTGTACCTGTTTTATGTGATTTTCCGATCATAAGACAAAACAGTCCTAAGTATATAGAAGATCATCCTTTTGGACATATGACGTTCATTAAACAAGGAGACAATCTAGAAGATAACTGGATAGTACAGAGTGACAGAGGTGAGAAAACTATTTATAAATGTGGTAAAACAGAATTTGACCTATATTCTAATAATATTTCTGTTCATGGTTCTAATAATACTGAGTTCAGAATGATTTATCTAATAAATGATAATGAGCCAATTGAATTCGGTAATACTAATGGTATAGCAGTGGAGGCACATAAGAATTATGTTAGCTGTGATACTGGTACATCTATTATGCAGAATCCTTCATTCATAATTTTCAGTAAAGAGGATTTGAATGAAGTTATGTTAGAGGATTTATATAAAGTAAGATTTGATATATTATAATTAAGAATAAGAAATCTTTACAAGGAGAATTTTATGAAGATAATAGATGCTCATGTACATTTTTCAAAAATAGAATCTTTCATTCATACGGCAAATAATATTTCTCTAGTGGATTGTTCTTATGATGGATATTATGATGAATTTAATGAAAATGGTATAGCAGCTAGTATTGGTATGGGTGTTGAAGAAACCGGGGAAGGCAACTTCCCTGATACTTCATGCCATAATCCAATGATATTAGACTTAGAGAATGAAAGACCTCATAATATGTATGAATGTATAGGAATCAATCCAGTATTGCTAACAGGTATAACCAAAGATGAACAACTAGGGAAGATTGAAGACTATATCAACAATAATACTGTAGTTGGTATCAAATTATATGCTGGATATTATCATTATCATGTATATGATGATATATATAAACCTATTTATGAATTAGCTGTTAAGTATGGTTTGCCTATTGTAATACATTCAGGTGATACTTATTCCGAAAGAGGTCTTCTAAAATATTCCAAGCCTTTGGATGTAGATGAGATAGCTACTGTCTATAGAGATATCAATTTTGTCATAGCTCATCTAGGGGATCCATGGGTAATGGATTGTGCAGAGGTAATATATAAAAACAGTAATATATATGCAGATATATCTGGTTTAATAGTCGGGGATAAAAAACAAGTCAACTATATGATTAAACAAAAACTCTTCATGAATCATATTAAAAGAGCATTAGTTTATGCTAATGACTACAAGAAGATATTATATGGTTCAGATTGGCCTTTGGTAGACACTAAGGCGTATATTGGATTTGTTAAAAAACTAATACCAAAAAAATATTATAAGGATGTTTTCTATAATAATGCAAAAAGAGTATTCAACTTGTAGACCATGATTTATGGTATAATATTAATATCAAATACTAAAATACTAGAGAGGTAAAAACCATGAAAATAACATTTGAAGAAATTGACAAAAAACAAATAGAACCATTTGAATATATTGCAAAATGGAGCAACGATCCAGAAATAAAATATTTTATTGGAGCCAATTTAACTGAAGGTGAAATGCCGGATCGTGAACCAAAAGAATTATTAAAAAATGCTGGTGGTAATGATAAACACATTTATTTGATAAAAGATGGTACAAAACCTATAGGAGATCTATCTATAATGATTGATCCACCACATGTTAAGAAAAAAGAGAAGAATACAGGCTGGATCAGTATCTGTATAGGTGAAAAAGAGTATAGAGGTAAAGGAGTAGCTCTTAAGGCTATGGATTTCTTAGAAGAGGAATGTAGAAAATTAGGAATGAAACGTATCGAGTTAGGTGTTTTTGAATACAATAAACGAGCTAGGGCTTTCTATGAAAAAATAGGTTACGAAGAATTTGCTAGAGTCAAGAATTTTGTTTATTATGAAGGTAAGTGGAGAGAAGACATAAGGATGGAAAAATACTTATAAATAACATATCTATTAACTGATTCAATAGTTTATTAAATTTTTATCAAAATATGGAACTTTTTCAAAATGTTTACGTCTAAGATATATAAGTTAAAAATAAATGACATTATTGCCATTTACTAAACTTGATTAATTATGATAGTTAAGAAAGGGGAATGAGTAATGAAGAAAAAAGTAGTAAGTTTAGTATTGATGGCTGTACTTTTTATAACTTTATTTAATGGTAGTTCCATATATAAAGGAATGGATGTAAACGCAGAGGAATTTAGAAATGGATTTGCACTTATACCACAGAAGTTTGATAGTACAGGAATCAATACAAAAACAACATTCTTATTAAAAGCAGATGATAACAAGTCTTTGACGCTTGATGAAATTAAACAAGGTTTAAAAATTGATGGAGATATAGAATTCAGTGTAAAAAAATCTGAAGAGGGTTTCATAATAACTCTTGCTAAGGAGTTAGAAAAAAATAGTTTATATACAATTAGCTTCAAAGATATAACATGGACATTCCAAACAATGTCTGACTTTTCATTACTAGGTGTATTACCACGTAATGAATCTGTTAATGTTCCAACTAATACAGGAATAGAGTTTTACTTTAGTCATGAGAATGCTGACGTAAAAGATTTTTTTGAAATCAGTCCAAAAGTAAATGGTAAATTCGAGACTCATGGAAATGTTGTGGTTTTTGCTCCAAAAGGTGGTTTGGATCCTAAAACACTTTATACTGTAACGCTAAAAAAGGGATTGAAACTTAATGAATCAGAACAAGTATTAAAAGAGGATTATGTTTTCAGTTTTGAAACAGCTCCTAAGAAGAATGATGAATACAAAGAGCCAGATGGTTATTTTAATTTCAAGAATATAATAAATGAATTTTCAACTTCAGAAAAACCAATAATTCCAATGGATTATTATGTTTATAATGAAAAATTAGCAAAAACTCCAATATCAGTAGATGTTTACTCTTATAAATCAATGGATGATTTTGCTGCTGCTATTAGCAAATATAATAAAATACCTAGATGGTCTTATTTTGGTCATGAAGATGAAAAGATTGAGACAAAAGGTCTTTCAAAAGTCATGGATTTTGAGCAGCCTATAGATATTGAAGACTATAATCAAAAATTCATTAATCTACCTGATAAATTACCAAATGGATATTATATAATAGATTGCAGCTGGGAAGATATTAATTTCCAAACATTCGTACAAGTAACAGATCTTAGTTTTTATTATATGAGTTCTGGTGAAAGAGATATGATCTTGTACAGAGCCGCAAATACAACAGGAAACTCCAATAATCCTTCTACAGATAGTAAGAATATCATATGGTTGAATGATTTGAAAACAGGTAAACCAGTTAAAAATGGTGTTGTAACATTATATGAAGGAAAAGAGACTTATAAAAGCAATGAAAAAGGTATTGTAGAAATTAATAGAAAAAATAATGATAAAACAGAAAATACCATATACAAAATAGAAGCAGGTAACAAAAGTGCAGTGTTAGTAGATTTTGCTATGTATGGTGGAGATTCTGCTAGTAAATATTATTGGAAATACTTCCAAACAGATAGAGGCATGTATAAGCCAGACGATACAGTTGAATTCTGGGGATTTCTACAGAATAGATATGAAGACGAGAAGATAAAAGATATCACTGTAGAAATATCACAAGGAGGATGGTTCTACTGGGATTACTTACCATTCTCTGATGAGATGCCATACGAAAAAACAACTATAGAAACTGATAACGGTTTTTATAATGGCAAAATCAAATTACCTAATCTAGAAGAAGGTAGCTATCAGATATCTGTTAAACATAAAGATCAGGTTATATCAACAAGTTATATTGATGTTAAGAATTATGTAAAACCAGCATATAAGATTGAGCTTTCAAAAGACAAAGAAGCCATATTCCTTAATGAAGTAGTGAATTTTGATATCAATACATTATTTTTTGAAGGAACACCCGTTTCTAATCTTGATGTAAACTATAATATCAATGGTTTTGAACATAAAAATGGAACAATGACTTCTGACAAAAAAGGGAATGTCAGAGTTTCTTACACTCCAAAATATGTAGACGGAACTCAAGGTATCAAAAATATCAGAATAAATGCATATGCACAGCTTCCTGAATCTGGTGAAATCTACGGAAGTGAAGATGTAAGAGTATTCATAAATGATATCAATGTAGATATTGATAGCCATATAGAAGGAAAAGAAGGTACTCTAGCTGTTCAAGTAAATAAATACGATTTGACTAGACTGAATAATGATACTGCCAAAGATTATAATGATTACTTAGGTGAAGCTAAAGAAGGTCAAAAGATAACAGGAACAGTATATAAAAATGAGTGGAAGAGAAAAGAGATAGGCGAGTATTATGACTTCATCAATAAAGTTGTAAGAAAACAATATGAATATTATAAAGAAACAACTAAAGTAAAAGATGTCGTGTTAGTAACAGATAAAGATGGAAAAGCAGAGATTAAGGTAGACTTACCGGATGTAAGGGATTGCTATTATACTGCAGAACTTAACACAGTTGATTCTCATGGTAGAAAAATGAAATTCAGCCAATACTTTGGAAATTATAGGATGCCGAATCCTCCTAATTCAAGAGAAAGTATGGAAGACTATTATAAGCTAAAAGCTGATAAAGACTCTTATGACGTTGACGAAGAAATGAATATCAAGTTTGTCAATAATGATAAGTTATTAGAAAAAGGCAGTTTTCTATATGTAACAGCTCAACATGGAATTAAGGATTATGAAGTCAATAATACTCCAGAGTATAATAAGATATTTGATGAAAGTTCTATACCAAATGTAGAGATTAGGGGAATATACTTTAATGGAAAAACTTACGTGGAAGCAGAAAGTTTTTCTCCAAGATTAGATTTTGAAAAGAACAGGATTATATTTACTGCTGAGACAGATAAAGAGAACTATAAACCTGGAGATTTGTGTAAAGTCTCATTGAAAGCCATGGTATATTCAAAAGAAGAAAATAAAAATATACCTGTAAAAGATGTATATGTAAATGCTAGTCTAGTTGATGAAGCATTACTAAAATTAAGTGATAATGAAGTAGATACATTAGAAGAATTATACCAATGGGTTCAGGGAGGTATTGGCAGCACTTATGGTTCACATAACAACATGAGTAACAACTTGAATCATTTTGGATTAAGGGTTACTATGGATACAGATAAATGTTGTGATGAATCTATTAATGAATCTGCAATGATGATGAATACCAAATCTGATTCAGCTGATGTTTATGTAAGATCCGTATTTAAAGATACCGCATTGTTCAGGACAATTAAATTGGATGAAAACGGTGAGGGAACATTCACATTTAGATTACCTGATAATGTAACTTCATGGCGTATGACATTTGCAGGTATTTCAAAAACATTGAAGGCTGGGTCTAATAAAGAAGAACTTATAGTATCATTACCATATTTCATCAACACAAGTCTTAACAGGACATATTTAGTAGGGGATAAACCATATATAGGGGTTAGTGTATATGGAAAAGAATTAAAAGAAGGAGAAAATGTTAAGTATCAAGTAACAGCAGAAGGAACGGATTATGAAGTAACAGCTACAGGAAAAGCTTTTGAAAGAGTCAACATCCCTCTATGGGAAATGAAAGAAGAGGGAACTTATGATATAGTAGTAAAAGCGATTTCTGAATCAGGCTATACTGATGGTATCAAACAGACAATAAATGTAGTAAAGACATACCATGAGATGAAAGTAGCAGATTACTATGATTTAGTTAAGGGCATGAAAATCAAGACTAATGATAGAGGTACTACTAATTTAACAATGGTTGATAAAGGAAGAGGTAAATTCATACCTGAACTATATTCGCTAATGTACAGCAATGGTAAGAGGATAGATCAAAAATATTTGTCTTACAAGGCAAGTAAAATGCTTACTGATACATTTGATATGAAAGATATTTTAAAAGATGAGGTTAAATTATCTGATTATCAAGTGAATGATGGAGGCTTTGCAATACTTCCATATGCTGAAAGTGATATAGAAACAACTGTCAAGTTATTACCTATAATAAAAGATGATATAAATAAAGAAAAACTTAAAAAGTATCTATACAATGAATTAGGTAACGATAAAAGCAGAAACAAGGCAGTAGCCCTTTATGGATTAGCAGTTTTAGGAGAGCCAGTATTATTAGATATTCAAAAGTTAGAGAAAATATCTAACCTGAATCTAAAAGATTATTTATATCTAGCACTTGCATATAGTGAACTTGGTGACAGCTATAAAGCAACTAACATATATGATAACAAGATAGCTGAGTATGAAGAAGAGTATAAAACAGTAAAAAGAATAAAATATGGAAAATCAGAAGATAAATACTTGGAGTATACAGCTCTTATGATGATGTTGGCTTCTAAGTTAGATATGGATGACAAAGATTTATATTATGAATATGTAACTACAACTTATTCAAAAGAAATACTAGCGAATAGTGAAAAATTAACTTATATAATAGGTGAGATAGACAAAGTAAGTACCAAAGAACCAAAAATAACCTATACTTATCAAGGAAAAACTTATGAAAAAGTTATTAAAGATGGCTGGCCTGTAACAATTGATGTACCTTCTGTGAATCTTGATCAATTCAAGGTTAATAGTGTAGAGGGAGATGTGGCATTAATAGCAGTTTATAATAAAGCGTTAATCAATAATAGTAAACAAGATGATAACATAACAATTAAGAGAGAATATTATAATTATGCTACAGGCAAGAAGACTAATACATTCAATCAATCTGATATCGTTAAAGTAGTCATAGATGTGGATATTGACAAAGATGCTATTGATAAGTATTATACTGTTACTGATTTTGCGCCATCAGGTCTTGTACCTATTGAATATTCAGGGAATTTCGGTCTTCGTCATGATGGATGGTACTATTATAAAGATGTTGAAGGTCAAAAAGTAACAATGCATATTAGTAAGAATCATGAATATGATGAGGAATTATACTACTATGCTAGAGTCATTACACCAGGAACTTATAAAGCTGATGGAACTATCGTTTCTGGTAATAAGGTAAAAGAAAGTATCAAGATTTCAGATACTGATGAGATAGTAATAACTAAGTAGGTTATACTCTAAAGCAGCCACCGGAAGGTGGTTGTTTTTATGTATTGACGAATGGTATATATTGTTGTATTGTTATAGTTGCAAATAACGATTAATAGTAGATTGTTATTAATTTCTTGGAAGGGAAGGGAACAAATGAAAGTAGCAATTATTGGTGCAGGAAATGGTGGTACTAAATTACTTAAGTTATTTAAGGAAATGGACAATGTAATTATTGGACTAGTAGTTGATAAGAATTATAATGCACCAGGAATAACATTAGCGAAAGAATATGGCATTAGATATACTGATGATATGAGCAATATTGACAATGGTATTGATGTTATAATAGAAGCAACAGGAGTAAAAAAGATTGCTGATGAGGTAAAAGACAAATTCCCGCAAAAACAGATTGTTGATTCACAGATGGCAGAATTGATGATGAGAATAGTTGATAAACAAGTATCTATAAGCGACCAGCTTAACAACCAGTTAGATATAATTAATAATACAACAGAAGTCTTGAAAAAAGAAATGGACAAAGTTTCTACCACAACAAAACTTCTTAATGATGTAAGTCATAACCTGATTCACTCTTCAAATGAATCAAAGCAGTACATAACACAAACAGATGAAATAATTAATTCAGTTAATCATATAACTCAGCAAATCAAGATATTAGGACTGAATGCCAATATAGAAGCTGCAAGAGCAGGCGAACATGGCAGAGGTTTCTCAGTAGTAGCTAATGAAGTACAGAAGCTATCAGATAACACTAAAATGTTTGCTGATGAGATTTCAGGATTACTGAAGTCTTTATCTATTGAAAATGAAAATATCAATAATCAGATTGAAAAATTAGGAAGTCTAACAGAAGAACAAGATGACATGGCATCCAATGTCAATGGTGTAATACAAAAATTAGCTTCAAAAGTAGCTAGATAGATTAAATTTAACTCTCCTATTATAAGTTCCTGCAAAAAAGGGAATTATCTATATGATGGTGAAACCAATGAGTGGTTAACCAAAATGTAGAAATAGGAGAGATTTATTTTGGAAAAAAATTTACATGTTGGTTTTGATATAGGTTCTACAACAATTAAGATTGTAGTACTTAATCAACATAGAGAAATAATATTCAGTAAATATAAAAGGCACTATTCTGATATAAAAGAAAGTGTCAGAGAGCTGATTAAAGAAGTATATGATAAATACTGTGACAAAAATATAACAATAAATGTCAGCGGCAGTGCTGGACTTGGGATATCGGAAAAACTAGATATACCTTTCATTCAAGAAGTAATATCTTGCAGTCTAGCTATAGAAAATCTTGCACCTAAAACAGATGTAGCTATCGAACTTGGTGGAGAAGATGCTAAGATAATCTATTTCACTAATGGTGTTGAACAAAGGATGAATGGTACTTGTGCTGGAGGTACAGGTGCATTCATAGATCAAATGGCTTCCTTATTGAAAATTGACCCAATGGGACTTAATGAACTTGCAAAGGACTACAATAATATATATCCTATTGCAGCAAGATGTGGTGTATTTGCAAAAAGCGATATACAGCCATTACTTAATGAAGGGGCAGCAAAAGAGGATATAGCTGTATCCATCTTTCAAAGTATTGTTACACAAACAATCAGCAATCTGGCATGTGGAAGACCTATAAAAGGTAATGTGGCTTTTCTAGGAGGTCCGCTTTATTTTTTGTCTGAACTAAGGAAAAGATTTATAGAAACCCTGAGGCTGAAGGAAGATCAAGTCATATTTCCTCTAGATTCCCATTATTTTATTGCTATAGGGGCTGCAATCAACTCAATAAAAGATAACTCTATAACAACAAAAGAATTATATGATAGACTAGGAGAATTAGATAAAAGCACAGATTATCAGGTCAAAAGATTAAGAGCATTATTCAGGAATACTGATGAATTAGATAAATTCAAAACAAGACATACAAGAGACAGTGTACCAAGAAAAGATCTATCTGATTACAGAGGAAAATGCTATCTAGGAATAGATGCTGGGTCAACGACTACAAAAATAATTCTAATGGGAGATAATAATGAAATACTTTATAGCTATTATAACAGTAATGAGGGACGACCATTAAAGATTGTAATAGATGTTCTAAATGATATTTATAGTAAACTTCCTGATGGTGCTATGATTGTTAAAACAGCTGTCACAGGCTACGGAGAAGGTTTAATAAAAAGTGCGTTAAAAATAGATATAGGAGAAATTGAGACAGTTGCACATTACAAGGCAGCAGAACGTTTCTTGCCAGGAGTGGAATTCATATTAGATATTGGCGGACAAGATATGAAGTGCTTGAAGGTGAAAAATGGTGTAATAGAGAATATTATGCTTAATGAAGCATGTAGTTCAGGTTGCGGTTCTTTCCTTGAAACATTCGCCAAATCTCTCAATCTAACAATAGAAGAATTCAGCCAAAAAGCTCTTTTTGCAGAAGAACCTGTTGACCTAGGTTCAAGATGTACGGTTTTCATGAATTCCAGAGTAAAACAAGCTCAAAAAGAAGGAGCTACAATAGGTGATATATCAGCAGGATTATCCTATTCATTGATTAATAATGCTTTACAAAAAGTTATCAAGATAAAGAATCCAGAAGAAATGGGAGAGAAGATAATAGTCCAAGGCGGTACTTTTTACAATGATGCTGTTCTTAGGAGTTTTGAATTAATATCAGGAAGACAGGTAGTAAGACCAGAAATAGCTGGAATGATGGGAGCGTATGGATGTGCATTAATTGCAAAAGAGAGATATATGAACGGGGAAGTAACAAGTCTACTTACAAAAGATAAGCTGAATAGTTTTAACAGGAAGATACATCATCGTAGATGCGGTTTATGTGCTAATAATTGCTTGCTGACAATAAATGAATTTGAAGATGGCAGAAGTTTTGTAAGTGGAAATCGTTGTGAAAGAGGAAGTGGTGCCAGTAACATTGAAGAAAACCTACCAAATCTATATCAATACAAATTACAACGATTATTCAGTTATAAGCCTCTAAGTAAGGACAAAGCAAAAGCGGTAATAGGGATTCCTAGAGTCATGAATATATACCAAAATTATCCACTTTGGTTTACATTCCTTACAGAATTAGGTTTCAGAGTGCTTATTTCTCCTAGGAGTAATAAGAAAATCTATGAAAAAGGAATGGAAACAATACCATCTGAATCAGCTTGTTATCCAGCAAAGATTACCCATGGACATATTATGAGTCTAGTAGAAAAACAAGTGGATATGATATTCTATCCATGTATATTCTATGAGAAAAAAGAATTTGCATCAAGTGATAATCATCTTAACTGTGCACTTGTAATCTCTTATCCAGAGGTTATAAAAAACAATATGAAAATACTTGAAGAGAAAAATATCAAATTCCTAGATCCATTTTTGACTCTGGATAATAAGAATGCACTAGCTAAAGTACTCCATGAGACTTTTAAAGATTATGATATAGATAAGAAACAAGTAGATAGAGCACTAAAAATAGCTTGGGATGAAAATGAAGCCTTCAAAGAGGATATTAGGAAAAAGGGAGAAGAGACCTTAGAATATCTAAAAGAAACAGGTAAAAAAGGAATAGTTCTATGTGGAAGACCATATCATATAGACCCTGAAATAAATCATGGGATACCAGAATTAATCAATAATCTAGGTATGGCAGTACTAACAGAAGATTCAGTTGCTCATCTAGGTAAAATAAATAATCCATTAAGAGTGGTTGACCAATGGACATACCACTCAAGGACCTATAGAGCTGCCAGTTTTGTAACAACTACAGATTATCTCGAAATAGTTCAGTTAAACTCATTTGGTTGTGGATTAGATGCCATAGCAACAGATATGGTAGCCGAGATATTAGAAAATAATAATAAGCTCTATACATTGATAAAAATAGATGAAGTCAATAATCTAGGAGCAGCAAGAATAAGACTAAGATCATTGAAAGCGGCAATGGATGAAAGACAGAAAAATAGAATTACTCCTATGCATGTTAAGGATTTTTATAAAAAGAGGATCTTTACACAAGAAATGAAAAAAACTCATACTATTCTTGCTCCACAGTTATCTCCTATACATTTTGAATTACTTGAGGAAGCTATAAACAGTTGCGGTTACAAACTTAAAATACTTCCACATGTCAATGAAAAAGTATTGAAAGAGGGGCTTAAATACGTTAACAATGATACATGTTATCCTTCTATCTTAATAGTGGGGCAGATATTATGTGCATTAAAGTATGGTAACTATGATAGAAACAATACATCAGTAATAATATCTCAGACTGGCGGAGTATGCAGAGCTACTAATTATATAGCCATCATCAGAAAAGCATTACAAGACGCTGGATATTCTGATATTCCCGTATTATCATTGAATGCAGTGGGATATGAAAAAAATCCAGGATTCAAATTGAACTTGGCTATGATAAATAAGATGATAATGTCAATATTGTACGGAGACCTGTTCATGCAGTTAATCTACAGGACAAGACCTTATGAAAAGATAAAAGGTTCAACAAAAAGTTTGCATGACAAATGGAAAAAGATATGTATAGATAATATAACTAATGATAGTAAGCTTAGACCAGATATCATAAGAGGTATAGTAAATGATTTTGACAAAATACCTCTGTATGATGTTAGAAAACCAAAAGTAGGCTTGACAGGAGAAATATTTGTGAAATTCAATCCATTCTCCAATAATCAAATAGTAAAAATGATTGAAAAAGAGGGTGGAGAAGCAGTTGTGCCTGATTTGATAGACTTCTTCCTATATAGTGTATATAATGCCAAGTTTAAAAGCAGGTATCTGGGTAAAAGTAAAGTAAAAGCTTTGGCATGTGATATTGCTATTAAATATGTGGAAGCATTTAGAAGACATCAAAGAGAAGCGCTTAAAAATAGTAATAGATTCCAGAATTCAAGAACTATCGGACAACTAGCTAGAGGAGCACAAAATATTCTTTCTCTAGGGAATCATGCTGGTGAAGGTTGGTTCTTGACAGCTGAGATGGTTGAATTACTAGATAGTGGTGTTAAAAATATCATATGTATGCAGCCTTTTGCTTGTCTGCCTAACCATGTAACAGGAAAAGGAATGCTAAGAGCTCTAAAAGAAAAATATCCAGAGGCTAATCTATTAACAGTAGATTATGATCCTGGAGCCAGTGAAGTTAATCAACTTAATCGAATAAAATTAATGTTTGCAGTAGCATTCAAAGATTTGGAGAATACTGAGCAATTAGTAGAGAAGAAAAAAATACTATAGAATAAAAAAGGGGCTGTGGGATAATATACCAAAATGTATTATCCCACAGCTATTTATTTATTGATTAAATATATTAAATTCATATTGTTCTATTGGTTAACCTCTGTTGGTTTCTTTAGCTTATTAGTAATAAAAATGAAAATAGCAAATTCTACTATTATTACACCATAACATAATAATAGATTTTTAGTAAATCCATATATTATAAAGGCTACAAAGGATATAAGACCAGCTATTAACGCATACGGTAATTGGGACGTAAAGTGAGCATCAAGTTTTGCTTGAGCTCCTGTAGCAGAAAGTACGGTGGTATCACTTATTGGTGAGCAGTGATCTCCAAGGATAGCACCACTTAATACAGCAGCCATAGCTGGTAACATCATTGAAGGATCAGTTGCAGCTAATATCTTACCAACAATTGGTAATAATAAACCAAAAGTTCCCCAGCTGGTTCCAGTCATAAAAGCGATGAAACTTCCAATTATGAACATAATAGGTATCAATAGGCTAGGGTTCATTTGAGAAGTTTCAATCCAATCAGCCAAATATTGACCAGTGTTAAGTTTATCTATAACCTCAACTAGTGTCCAAGCAGCAATTAAGATTATTGATGCAGGAAGCATAGAACGGATACCTGACTTAGTAGCACGGAAAAGATGCTTTCCTGAAACTTCACCAGTGGTTATAGCAAATATAGTTGCTATGATTGTAGTGATTACAGAACCACGGAAGAGTGGAAGAGTAATATCTACAGATAACATTTGACTAATGTCCCATTTGGCGTCATATAACATACCACCTAAGATTAGGATAATAAGTGATAGGATAGTGATTATTAAAGCCCACTTAGAACCTTTGTTAGTAACCGCCTGTACATGAGAGATATCTTCAGCTGATTTTGAACAGCTGATATCATTTCCTTCTTCGGCTTTTCGCTCATAAGTTTTCATTTTACCAATGTTAATATTGAATTTTATAACTACAAAGACCATTATAAGAGCTACAATAGCGTAAAATTGCATAGGAATCATTCGCCAGTATGCGCCAGTTCCTGTAGTTGCAGTATAGCCAACTTTTTTGAAAACACCTGTTAATGTACCGATTATGTAAGCTCCCCATGTAGAGATTGGTAATAAGATAACTACTGGAGCACTTGTTGAATCAATGATATATGAGAGTTTGGCACGACTGATACTATAACGGTCTGTGATAGGTTTTGAGATTTCACCTATAACTAGAGCATTGAAGTAATCATCAATAAAGATGACAATTCCTAGAATCCATGCAACAATTTGTGCTGCTTTCTTATTCTTGATCTTTGAAACTGCAAAATCAGCAAATGCCTTAGTGGAATTGGTAATCGTTAAAAGAGTTGTGATGATTCCTAGTAACAATAAAAAACCTACTATTGGCATGTGCCAAGAAAAATCTGTTATTATTTCCCAAACTGTTGTACCTATGTAAGATATTGTGTCCAACACATTGAAACCATGTGCAATCAATGAACCTATGATGATTCCAACAGATAGTGACATGATAACTTTTTTTGTTATGATAACTAATACAATCATTATGATTGCTGGTACTAAACTTAATAAAAGTTCCATAATTTCCTCCTATTATTTCATTTTCTTAAAACTTCTAATGACTAAATTTGGATGTGTTTTATAGCATTAAAAAAGACAATAGGTACACTATTGTCTGAAAGTATCTTATTCAAATAATAGCGCCTTCACTACGGTAGGTAGTGAGAGTGATAAGTCTATTAAACTTAACTCCAACATTATTTATTGGCGGAAAATAATGCTTCGGCAGATCATCCTTTCATCATACTTTATTCGCTTGCCAAGCTAGGTTATGATTACTAATAATCTCTGCGCCTCTATTATGCTTATTCAATTGTCAGTATTGAATTATACAGGAGGACAATGTATAATGTCAAGTTGAATTTATTATTATTAACCTTTTCTAGGTATTTTACTTTCTTTGTTAAATATTTCAATGAGTTCTCTTACAGCTACGTCCATGTCACTAGAGTCTACTTCATAATCAAAAGTACCATAATATTTTTTCCATTTCTTATACATAGGGTCATAATAATTATCAAGCAGTAAACCTACAAAATCATGAAGATTACCATTTTCAATATATTCATTCATCAAGTTGTAATCATGATTGGACATATATGATTTTATTGTAGTGAGTGAATTTTTTATAAAAGACAGGTTTTCTTCAAAAGTACCATTAGTTTCCATGTAATCATCTAACAATCTCTGTATTCTAATTTCCTTGTCAAGATTGACAAGTACGTGGATACCTGTTTTGATATGATTGATAGCATATGCAGGAACGACTCTTCTACCTATTTTTGAGCTTTCCGCTTCAACGAAAACAAGTGAGTCATCAAGGGATATGGTTTTATCATAGACATAAGATTCAAATGCTTTTTGTGGAGGCTGTTCACCTAGACCTACACCACCAAATACTGAACCACGATGATTGGCTAATCCTTCAAGGTCAAGTACAGGCATACCAGCTTTTTCTAGAGCTTTTAACAACAAAGTCTTACTACAACCAGTATAGCCATGTAAAACAATATATGGAGATGGAAGGGTTAATCTTCTTTCAAAGTCTTTTAATATATAGGTTCTGTATGCCTTATAACCACCTTCTAGTTGATAAGCTGGGAGATGCATCAAAGATATGACTGTAGCGATAGATTTACTTCTAAGTCCACCTCTCCAACAGAATATAACAATTTTACTATACCCTTTGGCTGCTTTTTTAATCTTAGCATAGATTTCTGGCAGCTTATGGGAAGCTATTTCAAAACCTTCTTCTTTTGCAGTTATTTTATTAACATTTTTATAAGTATGTCCAAGATAGGCTCTTTCTTCATTATTGAAGATAGGTACATTGACAGCTCCCGGTATTGTTCCTTCCTCAAATTCCTTAGTAGTTCTGACATCTATGAAAATAACTCTATCCATATGTAGACATTTATCAATAGATATGGTTTCCATTATAATTTCCTCTTTTCGAAGTATTTCTAGTTAAATTGATACATATTATTATTTAACGTTGCTTAGTAAGCAGGGTTATACTATAATGATGGTATCAAAATCAATTTGTTTTATTGTTAATCTATAATTACTTTTATACTATAGTATACAGTATTAGTAATATATAATTCAATAACTATTTTAAAAATTAAACTTACAGGAGGCATATAATGGATATTTACGAAAAATCACTTAAGATGCATGAAGATAATAAGGGAAAAATTGAAATGGTTTCAAAAGTAAAAGTATCTAACAAAGATGAATTGAGCCTTGCATATTCACCAGGGGTTGCAGAGCCTTGTAGAAAAATAGCTGAAGATGAAAAGAATATATACAAATATACTTCAAAAGGTAATATGGTTGCCGTTATCACAGATGGTTCAGCAGTACTTGGATTAGGAAATATTGGGCCAAAGGCTGCATTACCTGTTATGGAAGGTAAATCCATACTTTTTAAAAAATTCGGTAACGTTGATTCATTCCCATTATGTCTAGATACACAAGATACTGAAGAAATCATTAATATATGTAAGAATTTGACTCCTTCACTTGGAGGTATTAACCTAGAAGATATATCTGCTCCAAGATGTGTTGAAATTGAGAGAAGATTAAAAGAAGAATTGGATATCCCAGTATTTCATGATGACCAACACGGTACTGCAATCATTGTGACCGCTGCATTACTTAATGCTTGTAAATTGACAGGTAAGAATCCAAAAGAGTTAAAAGTTGTTGTAAGCGGAGCAGGCGCTGCTGGCAGCTCTATCGTTCGTATGATTCATAATTATGGAGTAGGAGACATAATATCTGTTGATATAGATGGAATAATTAATTCCAAACGTGAAAACTTGGATTTCCTACAAAAAGAAATTCTTGAAATAACTAATAAGGAAGATATCGAGGGCGATTTATCAGTAGCTATGAAAAACGCCGATGCATTCATTGGTGTTTCAGCTGGTAATATAGTATCTCAGGAAATGATTAAATCCATGAATGATAATCCTTTCGTATTTGCAATGGCTAATCCTGTACCAGAGATAATGCCAGAAGAAGCAAAAAAAGCAGGAGCAAGAATAATAGGTACTGGCAGAAGTGATTATCCTAACCAAATTAATAATGTTTTAGCCTTCCCAGGCATCTTTAGAGGAGCATTAGATGTAGGAGCTAAAAAAATAAATGAAGAGATGAAATTAGCAGCAGCTTATGCCATTGCATCCGTAATCGACGAAAAAGAACTCCGTGAAGACTATATCGTTCCATCCCCCTTCGATGAACGTGTAGTACAAGCCGTAGCAGAAGCGGTTGCACAAAAAGCCGTTGAAACTGGTGTAGTAAGGGAAAAATAAATTATTGATAATTTTATGTTTCTTCATAATGTGAAATAATATAAAAAAGTGAGTTGCGTGTAATTCGTGATTCACTTTTTTGCAATTAGACTAGAAAAATTTTAGTTATAGTTAATTTTTTTGTTTATATATTTCTACTATATTAAAAGCATGAAATAGCCCTAACTATTCTAATTTAGAAGTGAAATAGTTTTGTGATTATATTGACGCTTACTTCGTAGCAAAATAGTATATGTATATGTGGAGTAGTGAGGCAGGACGCCGAACCCAGCTTTTTGCTCAGGACGAGCAAGTAGCTGGCGTAACATATACATATACTATTTTGCAAAAACCAAGTCAGAACAAAACAGTTTTACTGACTTACTTGCACAAATAATATTATCATAATGAAATATACTCAAATTCTATATTGACAAAACAAATCAATAAACATATAATATTAGTAAATAACTATATAAGAATATTATTATATACTTAAGGAGGTAACTAATGAAAATTGATACAATGGAAGTTAATGTATTAAAAGCATTGGCACATCCAGTAAGGCTTGAAATAGTAAAAAAGCTGTTTGATGGCGAAAGATGTGTATGTGAACTATGTGATGATAATGAGTATTCACAAGCTAATATGTCACAACATCTAAAACTTCTGAAAGATGCAGATATAGTTACTACCAGAAAAGATGGTAACAAGGTTATATATAATATCAAGCACGATGAAGTTAAAGATATTATTACGTTAGTGAATAAATTAGTAAGGACAGAAATTAATAAATTACTTGATAGTGAGGTATAGATATGTTTAATTGGTTAGATTATTTAGCACAAGCTTTTGTTACCAAAGTAATAGGATTATCTATGGAAAGCAAATGGGGAAGCAGTATACATTTTTTCATATATGATACAATCAAGATTATCATTTTATTAAGTATCATGATATTTCTCATTTCATATATACGTAGTTATTTTCCACCAGAAAAGACAAAAAGGATTCTTGCAAAATTCAATGGTATAAAAGGTAATATAATGGCATCACTATTAGGTATTGTTACACCTTTTTGCTCTTGTTCATCTGTACCTATTTTTATAGGATTTGTTGAAGCAGGAGTACCATTGGGACTTACATTTTCATTCCTTATCACATCACCAATAGTTAATGAAGCTGCATTTATTATATTGCTTGGTTTATTTGGATGGAAGTTGGCTGTTGTTTATGTAATTACAGGAGTTATTGTTGGAGTTCTAGGTGGACTTATTATTGGAAAAATGAAGATGGAAAAACAAGTTGAAGAATATGTCTATAATACAAAAGTAGCTGATATTGATCCAAAAGAATTGACTATAAATGAAAGGGTGTCTTTTGCTACACAAAATATAAAAGATATAGTCAAAAGGATTTGGCTATTCTTAATAATTGGTATTGGAATTGGAGCAGCAATACATGGATGGGTTCCAGAAGACTTTCTTGCAAGTTATGCAGGCGAAAATAATCCATTTGCAGTACTTATCGCTGTTGTGTGTGGAATTCCACTTTATTCAAACGCAATGGGTACAATACCTATCGCTCAGGCACTGATAGGCAAGGGAGTTGGTATAGGAACAGCACTTTCATTTATGATGGCTGTAACAGCTCTATCTGCACCTGAATTGGTTCTACTTAGAAAAGTCATAAAACCCAGATTGATAGTTTGGTTTGTCATTGTAACTGGAATAGGTATATTAATGACAGGCTATCTATTTAACTTTATTGGGCATTTATTGATGTAATATAAATAATTTTATTAATTAAAATGGAGGTAATACAAATGGTTATTAAAATTTTAGGAGGCGGTTGTAAAAACTGTCAAAATCTATACAAGAATACTATGGAAGCATTAGAAATAGTAGGTATAGAAGCTGAGGTATTGAAGGTTGAAGATATCAATGAAATTATGTCTTATGGTGTAATGAAGACACCGGCATTAGTTGTTGATGAGGAAGTAAAGATTATGGGACGTGTAGCTAAATCTAAAGAATTGGCAAAATTATTTAAATCTTAGTAAAATTGATTTTTTGTGCATGGATTATAATAAAAATAATGCATTAAAAATGTCATAAATACAAGTAGATAATAACCTAAAAAGTAGAAAACTTGATAAAACCTAGAAAATAGTGTATAATATAAACAAATGCAAAAATAGAAGTAAAAAATATTAGTATTTGGTATGCAAGGTATATAATGTTTTAGAGCAGTATATATTCAAACATGTCAAAAAAATGGTTTAATTTTATTGGACATATTTCTACCGTTTTTTTAAAGAAAGAAAGTATTTTTGAAAATATTAGATTTGAACTGGGGTTTGTTTTGGGTCTATTTATTAGGCAAGAAACTATGCTACTGTTTCTAGTGGCATAATGTGAATATATATATTATATGAAACATAAGCACTCTAACTCTTATCCTTTTAAGAGTTAGGTGCTTTTTTTAATACTGCGCTATTCTTAAAAGCGTATGTGTGACTATGTCACTTTATATAAAGAATAGAAATGGAGGATTATATGGAAAAAAAAGATTTAAGTAAACAACTATATTCTAGAAACTTCAAAAAATGGGGATTTGATATGAACTTGTTCGTATCAATAGTATCAGCAATATTGGTATTAGGATTCATTATATTTACCATTGCTAAGCCAACATTATCTGCAGAGACTTTCAGTGGTATAAATGATAGTCTGAATAAAAATTTCAATTGGTTATATGTATTGACTATTAACCTTTCATTCATATTTTTATTGGTCGTTGGAATTTCAAAACTTGGAAGAATTAGATTAGGCGGATTTAATGCAAAGCCAGAGTATAGCAATTTTTCATGGTATGCCATGTTATTTAGCGCAGGTATAGGTATTGGTATATTCTTCTATGGTGTGGCAGAACCTATCTATCATTTGGATATTCCACAAGAACTTCAATCAGGATCAACATATGATAATTTTAAGATGATGTTTATGCACTGGGGAGCACATGCATGGGCACTCTATGGATTAGTAGCCGTAGGTCTAGGTTACTTCGCTTATAATAAGAAACTTCCTTTTTCATTTAGAAGTTTATTTTATCCATTAATAAAAGATAAGATTTTTGGTATCTGGGGAGACATAATCGATACTTTTGCAGTATTGGCAGTATTATTCGGTCTAGCAACCTCCTTAGGATTAGGTGCAAACCAAATTAATTCAGGGATGAATTATGTTTTTGGTATACCTATTAATTCAACTGTACAAATCATTTTAATTGTTGTAATAACATTTATTGCCACATTATCTGTAGTTAGTGGTATATCAAAAGGGATTAAGTTATTAAGTCAAGCTAATACAATAATAAGTGGTGTTTTATTAGTAGCTATACTATTAATAGGACCAACAGTTTATATATTATCAACATATATGTCAAGCATAGGTTTATATATAAAAGAATTCTTCCATGTTGGATTTTTTACAGCAACTACACCAGATGGTGTTGCATGGCAAGGTTCTTGGACCGTATTTTATTGGGCTTGGTGGATTTCATGGACACCATTCGTAGGAACTTTCATAGCACGTATTTCCAAGGGAAGAACTATAAGAGAAATAGCTATAGGAACTGTTGCATTACCAACAATCATTATTACAATTGCAATGACTATTCTTGGAGCTTCAGGAGTCTATACAAATACTCTATATGATGGAGTAATCAAAAAAGCGATTGACAGCAACATTGCAACAGCTATGTTTGAGATGTTCAAATATCTTATAGAATCACCAGCACTTCAGATGGTATTTTCTTTTGTAGCTATTATAGCTATTGTTTTATTCTTTGTTACAAGTAGTGATTCAGGTTCATTGGTTGTTGATAATTTGACTAGTGGAGGTAAGCAGGATTCACCTAAAACACAAAGAGTATTTTGGGCATTGATGGAAGGTCTTATTGCATTATCAGTTCTATTACTAGGTGGAGAGGATGCTCTTAAGACTATACAATCAGCAGTAGTAATTACAGGATTGCCATTTGCCATACTTTTAATAATAATGATGTATTCTCTTTCAAAAGAACTTAAGAAGAGTTACAAGAAACATGAATATAATACAATCCTTAAACTTAAGAGAAGAATGGACAAACTAGATGATGATGTTGATTATAAATAATTTTTAGAAGTTATTAGGATAAAATTATTACCTTTTTGACTGATGGTAATTTATTATTAGAATGTACTTAAAAAAAATAAATATTATAATTGAAATAGAATTAAAACAATGTTATATTAAATACTATAACATATTTTGGGAGGGTTGAATTATGGATTTATATAACATTGTTGATAATCAGCAATTAGATAAATTTGCTGAATTGCAAAGCTATTGTTTTGGGGTAGATAAGGAATTAGTGAAATTTGAATTAGACAATATGTTTGGAAAAGATGATTCAATCATATTAGGTGCATTTGAGGATGATTTGTTGCAGGGTGCATTGGTCATTAATGATTTTGAAATCTATTGGCAGGGTTTGGAAGTTAAAATGGGTGGTATAGGCGGTGTAGCTACTTTCCCAGAAGCTAGACAGAATCATGCTGTTGAGAAGTTATTGATAGAATCCCTTAAGATGATGAATGATAATAATCAAGTATTTTCAATGCTTGCTCCTTTTGCATACTCTTTCTATAGAAAGTATGGTTGGGAGTATGGAAGCAGGAATAAGAAGTTAAAAATAAGCATCAACGATTTATCACATTTTCAGAGTGGTGACTTTAGTGTAAAACCTATTAACAAAGATCATATACAATCAATAAAGAAAGTCTACGAACATTTTTATTGCAATTATAATGGTGCTACCAAAAGGACTGATTTAAGATGGGAACTGATTTTTGCTAGAAACGCTAAGAATGATATCCATAGTTATGGTGTTTTTGATAATGAAGATAAATTGAGAGGCTATATCTTCTATAAGATAAATAGTGATGGAATGATTGTACAAGAAATAGTATATGATTCATTAGAAGTAAGAAAACAAATAATGAGATTCATCTTTGTACATAGAGCTCAGTTTGATAAAGTAACTTTGAAAGTTCCTCATGATAATAACTTAGATATATTATTAAAGAATCCAAGACAACATATGGAAGTATCATCGGGTATGATGGTTCGTATAATTAACGCTAAAAAAATACTTGAAATGTATCCATATAAGAATATCAATGATCTGAAATTCAGTATATCCATTGAAGATAAATATGCAGCTTGGAACAACAATACATTCCAAATAAATATTGATGATAACAATGTTGAAGTTAAAGAAAATGAAGATATTGAACCTGATATCAGCTGCTCAATTCAGGTATTATCACAAATAGTATTTGGTTTCTTAAGTTGGGAAGAGGCGATGGAATTGGATTTGATTACTTGTAAAGATCAAATAATGATAGGTAAGTTAAATAATTCTATGCCTAAGAGATGTTCTTATGTAACTGATCCATTCTAATGAAATAATTGACAAATATAATATATTATGGATTCATCAGATAATATGATTCATGATTATATATTAATGAAAAGGGGTTGTGGGATAATACATAATTAACGTGTAATGTATTATATCACAACCCCTTATATGATACTTATAGATTCCTTGCTAATAGATATCCTGATTTTGTAGCTTCAAATACTTTACCTTGTTTGAAGGAATCTCCTATATTATATATTTCAGGAGCAATATTTGCTTTAATCAGGTCATAATATAAATTATCAATAGGTCTGCCACCTATAGCCATTACAACTAAATCAGCTTCTATTTTTATTTCTTTTTCTTCTGATATAATTTCTTTGGCAAGTGGATTAACTACGTTTTCAGGTAGTAATGGTGCCCAGGTGATATATGGGTCAGGTACAGTCTTAGATATATTCTTGGTAACTATGATACCATCTTCTTCAATACTTTTTAACTGGGTACAATTATGTAATTTCACGTTGTTTTCTTCAAGATAATGTATCATATAACCTCTGTTAGCAGTACAAACATGATTCATGAAGTAAGGTTCCATTTCTATGACGTCAACTGTTTTATCCATTTCACTCTTCAACATATAAGCTGTTTCACATCCTACAACACCACCGCCGATTACTACAATGTTTTTACAATCTTTGGCTAGGTCCTTATTAAGAAGCAGCTCTGTTGCTAATATAACATTATCTCTATCATAACCTGGCAGCTTAGGAATAATCTGTTTTACACCTATAGCTGTAACTATTACATCGAAGTTTTCTGTTTTTAGATTTTCTATAGTAGCTGTAGTATTAGGTTTATATATCAATTCATATTTGGAGCTGGTTTTATTTATTAAATTGCTTAAGTAATTATTATAATTTTGAATGTCAAATTTTATTTTTGGTACTCCACCAGATATGAGTAGTCCACCAGCTTTATCATTTTTATCAATCAATGTTACTTCATGACCTCTTTTTGCAGCAGTGACAGCACAAGTAACACCAGCAGGTCCAGCACCTATAACAGCTATTTTTTTCTTATTGGAGGTAATAGGGAATTCTTTTTCATATATATTTTCAAAACCAGTTCTAGGATTGATAGCACATTGTGGATGACCACCCTCCACAAATTCATTTATGCAGCCCTCTTGACATCCTATGCAAGGTATAATCTCATCTATTTTGTTGGCATATACTTTATTAGGCCAGTATGGGTCAGAGAGAAGAGGTCTTCCTAACATAATCATATCACAAGAGTTGTCACGTAGAGCTTGTTCTGCTAAATCAGGATAACCTAACTTGCCAACACCAACAATAGGAACTTCAATTCCTGTATTTGATAGAATGCTATTTTTATCAAAGTATTCTTTGACTATCTTGGATACTTCTAAGAAACATCCAGGAGGCATTGGTCCTGGTGGGTGAGGTAACCACCAGTTATCGTAACATCCAAGGTCAACATCAAATATATCTACTCCAGCTTTCACTAGATTCTTCATATAATCAAGAGTCATCTTAACAGTTCTTTCATTTTTGAATTTTTTGAGTGATTTAACTGTTGACATTTTTTCTCCATATGTTTCATTAAGTACTAATGATAAATCGATTCTATACATTATTGGATAATTTTTACCGCATCTATTTCTGATTTCTTTTACTAATTCTATACCGAATCTCTGCCAATCAGAGTATTTACCTAATTTTCTTCTATTGAAGGCAGGGTTGGTCAGTTGTTCTAATAGATATCCCTCGTGTCCATGTAAATAAACTCCGTCAATAAGTGCCGCTTTTGAATCAGCCGCTGCTTGACCAGATTTTTTAATTATTTTTTTTAGTTTTCTATCAGATAGCCTTAATGATGGTACACCTGGCATATAGTAATTAGGATTGAATGAAGCAGATACAGGGAACTTGTGCATATTTACTACACATTGTGGATTCCCGACTCTTCCAAGACCAGGACTTATCTGAAGGAATATCTTAGCGCCAAACGAGTGACAATTCTCTGCAATATCCCTCCAAGGTGCGAAAGTTGTTCTGGATCTGTCTATTCTAGGAAAGTAAGTCAGGTCGCCTTTTTCTATTATGGAATTATCAATACCATAACTTATTGGTATTAATCCTGTGGTGATTAAACCAACACCGCCCTTTGCTCTTTCTGTAAAATAACTGATCATCTTTTCACTGGGTCTACCAGATTCATCACACATAGATATGTTTCCCATAGGTGCCATTATCAACCTGTTCTTGATTTTGGTTTTATTAATTGTTATTGGTGAGAACAGGTTAGTGTAGGGATACAATGAAGAAGTCATTTTGCCTCGTTCTAGAAGTGTATCGTCATGGAACCAATTTCCATAACTACTAGTCAAATCCTTGATCCGTTCTTGATAAGATATCATATTTCTCCTCCTTAAGTTAGAATTTCAATTACTCATAAGTCATTATATAAAATATTTATTATGACAAAGTATTTGTATATGTATATTGTTAAATCCACCTTAATATGGCTGCCACCAAGTTTCTTTTTTCTACTTCAACGGCGTAGATATAGATTACAATAATTAAGATGGGTATGACATACCATTGAAAATTAGATGTAGTCCGTAAAATTTCTAACCCTTGTTTTGCAGAAACAGTCATACTATTACCTCCCTATTTTCTAATAACAAAAAAGTATATAATTTATCAGTAAATTATTTATAGTATGGTTTTAGTAGTTTTTGGGTAATAGATTAGGTAATTGAATATAGAAATGGGTCAAGCCATATGCTTATTATATCACAAATAATAATTTTAAAGCTAGTAAAGTATTCTTGGTGCTAAGAATTTTTACTAGCTTTGAGTAGGAAGGTACTTGGTAAATTTTATTATCAATTATTGGAAATTAATTAGCGTAAAGTTATTTTTTAATAAATAATTCAGTAAACATATATCCGTATTTGCTTCCTTTTTGAATTCCAACTCCAACATGTGTTAACTCAGGATTAAGAATATTCTTTCTATGTCCTGGTGAATTCATTAATGCTTCATGTGCTTCTTGAACTGAGTTATTACCTGCAATGTTCTCTGCTGCACTTAGGTATTGAATACCAAAGTTCTTTAACATATCAAAAGGATTACCATAAGTAGGTGAGTTATGACTGAAATAATTGTTATCAATCATATCCTTTGATTTTATCCTTGCGACCTCTGATAGTTGATTGTCAGCTGTTAGGGCTTTTAGTCCATTTTGTTTTCTGGATTCATTTATTAAGTTAATAAGTTGTTGCTCTTCATTAGAAATATTCTTATTGGTTGTTGTATTTTCATCTTCTGCATCATCATCAGCTACAGTATTATCATTATTACCTGTAGTATCTCCAGGTATTGGTTGACGGTTGTTGATTCCTGTACCAGTTTGTGGTGGCTTCATTTGATTTGCTGCTCCAGGTGTTTGTGTTCCAGGAGTCTTTCCAGGTGTTGTGCCTGGAGTAGTACCTGGGGTAGGTGTTTTACCAGGTGTTGGAGTTTGACCAGCGTTACCTTTGTTGATAGCATTATCAGGCAATACAGGTGTACATTGTTGTTGAGGTACAAAACCTATTTGGTTATTAGGTAGTTTAACACAATACCAATCATCGTTTACTTTATTGATTACATTAAGATTAGCATCTTTATTAACGGTTTGTAATACTTTTGAAGTAGCATCTACTCCCTGTGTTACATTACAATTATTAGCTGTTATCTTAACAGCTTTTACATCTCCTGTTTCATTAACTGATGATTCTACGCCTTTGACAGGTTCTTCATTAGTTGCACAAGAGGTAAGAATCACAGTTGTGAACAATGTTAAAACTAATAGTGATTTTATTTTTTTCATATTATCCTCCTTATCTAAAATAATCTTTTATGAATGATTATTTCTTAATGCTTATTATTCAGTTGTTAAAATAAAAAAATGCATGAGTATTTATTAAAAAAAATCTTATACCATTATTATTTGAAATGACAGATTTTTTATTAAAATAAAAACAAGAAAATAAGTATTATTTTACCTATTTATAATAAAATAGCCTATAATTTGTAAGGAATTCAATATAATTACTGGTTTTACATTAATTACAAAAATTTTTTATATCATATAAGAATAGGGTTTTATGAATTTTTCAAATACTATATTGCCTAACCTAATAAATTATGATAATCTATAAAAAAATGAGGTTGAGGTATTAGTATGTACGATAAAGGTATTCTTTCAGAAAAAGTAGCAAATATAATAAAAGAAATGATTATAAATAAGAAATTGAAACCAGGGGATAAACTAGCTAATGAAATAGAATTGACAAGTGAGTTAAATGTTAGTCGTTCAACGGTTAGAGAAGCAATAAAAATCCTAGTTTCAACTAATGTAGTTGAAGTACGCAGGGGTAAAGGGACTTTTGTTTCAAGCAAACCTGGATTATCCAAGGATCCGCTTGGGGTATGTTTTATGGATAAGAAAAATCTGTTAAAGGATTTATATGAATCAAGATTGATAATCGAGCCTGGAATATGCGCTCTTGCAGCTATAAGAGCAACTGAGGAAAATATAGTTCAATTAGAAGCCAGTTTCGCCGAAATAGAAAAAGAAATCCTTAGTAATAAAGACCATACAGAAACTGATATACAGTTTCACAATATTATAGCAAAAAGCAGTCAGAACCCAATAATCAATCGTATATTACCTATAATCAATGAGGGTATTTCAGAAGGGTATAGAGAAACCAAGGATATATCAGAGAGTGGAGATACAGTGTTGTATCATCATAGAAAAATCTTAGAAGCTATTAAAAAAGGGGATTCGGAATTAGCAAGAAAATGTATGACGGATCACTTAAGATATGGTATGGAACAGATAATCAACAAATAGTATAAATAATATGTGAATGTAAGCTATAATCAATACTTAATTAGGTGAAATAACTTGCATTAGTACAGGATTTTTAATATAATGTAATTAGAGACATCAGACATCGGACAATACAATTGAGGAGGCTATGAGAATGATAGATATGGTAGATAAAAAAATGGATGTAATTACTTTTGGTGAAAGTATGGTTTTATTTAATCCTGATGCAAAAGGACCTCTTAGATATATACATACTTTTTCTAAGGCACTAGCTGGTGCTGAATCCAATGTTGCTATTGCTTTAGCAAGGTTAGAACATAATGTGGGTTGGTTCTCCAAGTTAGGTGATGATGAGTTTGGCAGATATATTGAGTGTTTTATCAGGGGTGAAGGGGTAGATATATCTAGAGTTATTAAGGATGTTACAAAGAGTACAGGTCTTCTTTTCAAAGAAAGATTTGCTCATGTTAATCCTAATGTTTATTATTATAGAAAAAATTCAGCAGCTAGTTATTTATCTACTGATGATATAGATTATGAGTATATTAAAAGTGCTAAGATACTTCACGTAACGGGTATAACTCCTGCTTTATCAGAAAGTGCAAAAGAGACTGTTATCAAGGTTGTGGATTATGCAAAGGAAAATAATGTGATTGTGTCTTTTGATCCTAATATCAGATTGAAACTATGGTCGATTGAAGAAGCGAAACCGGTAATATTGGAATTGTGTAGAAAGGCAGATATATTATTTCCTGGGATTGATGAGGCTGAAATGCTTTTAGGAATAAGTGAACCAAAAGAAATTATTGAGGCTTTTCATGAAATGGGACCTAAGATGGTGGTTTTAAAATTAGGTAAAGAAGGGTGTAGAGTATCAGATAAGGAAGAAGAGTATTTTGTTAATGGATATACTGTAAAGACTATGGAAGATAGTGTTGGTGCGGGAGATGGGTTTGCTGCAGGTTTTCTAAGCGGATTGCTTAGAGATAAGTCGTTAAAGGAATGCGGAGAATATGCAAATGGAGTGGGGGCTATGGCTACTCTTGTTAAAGGTGATGTGGAAGGGTTGCCGACGTATGATCAGCTTCTTACTTTTATTGATAAGAAGGAATATGTTGATAGATAAATTAAGTATTATTGTATTGTAAGTAAGTCAGAAAAAATATTTTGTTCTGACGTGGTGTTTGCAAAATAGTATATGTATATGTTTCGCCAGCTACTTGCTCGTCCTGAGCTCAACGAATAATAATGGACATCGAGTCCATTATTATTCCTGACAGTCCAGTAGGGCTGTCAGATTAAATGCTGGGTTCGGCGTCCTGCCTCACTACTTCACATATACATATACTATTTTGCGGCGAAGTTATCGTCAATATCATTACAAAATATTTTTTCTTCTGAGTTAGCTAATTAATGGCTACTATATATATAGTATAAAGAAAAAGCTTAGGAAAAAGATTAAGATTATAATTAGATAAATGTTGACAGCTCCAGACTATTGTAGTAGTATAAAAATGTAAACTATTATAATAGTCTGGAGTGGTTTTATGGAACTGATTAAGTTATTTGACTCGGAATTGAGGCTTATGGAGCTTATTTGGCAGCAGGAGGAAAGTACGACAGCTAAGGAGTTAAGTCTTATTGCGGCTGAGATTATAGGGTGGAATAAGAATACGACCTATACTATTTTGAAGAAGCTGATAGCAAAAGGAGCCATAGAGCGGATAGAACCGAATTTTGTTTGCAAGGCTCTTATAACTAGAGAGCAGGTTCAGTTAGATGAGACTAGGAAGCTGATAGACAAATTATATGATGGTTCTATAAGGACTTTCTTTACTTCGTTTATTAAGAAAGAACATTTGTCCAAAGAAGAGATAGAAGAGCTCAAAGATATTATTAATAAAGAGCTGTAAAGGGTGATTACTATGATAAACAATATATTTTACTACATTTTAAATATGAGTATAATAGCGGCTATCATAGTGGTTATACTTCTATTGATTAGAGCTGTTTTCGGGAAGTGGTTGCAGAAACCATTGATTTATGCTCTATGGGGTATTGTTTTATTTCGTTTATTGATTCCAATATCCATATCAAGCGAATTTAGTCTAATAAATATGGTGAATCCTGATTTTGCTAAGGCTGTTGTTGTTTCTGATGCCGATAATGGTGTAACGGATATAACTTATAGTGTGACTAATGTGATGCAGCTTGCAGAAGAGTATAATCCCATAGAATATAAGACCAATAGGATAGAAAAGGTTTTTAATATTTTTGGTGTTATATGGTTGATTGGAGCTCTTTTATTTGTCTTAACAGCTATTGTAATTTATAGAATAACTATGAAACGTCTTAATCAGGCTGTGAAATTAGAGTATGATATGAAAATCATAGAAAAATGCAAGGAACGATTAAATGTTAATGGTGAAATAGGGGTCTATGAATCAGGTTTTATTAATACTCCAATTGTTAGTGGAATATTGAAAACTAAAATTATTATACCTAAGAATATAAAACCAGATTTCTTGGAATATATATTGATTCATGAGTTATCCCATATAAAAAGGAAAGATAATATATGGAAGCTACTGAGTATATTAGCGGTATGTATCCATTGGTTTAATCCTTTTGCATGGTTGTTTCTATGGATTTCAGAACGTGATATGGAGAATGCTTGTGACTATAAGGTGTTGAAGAACATTCCAGACGATAAAAGAAAGAATTATGCATTATCATTAGTAGAATTAGCGGATAGTCAAAGATTACCCTTTCCTGCATTAGGCAATACAGCAGTGAAACAAAGGTTAATTAATATTTCAACGTATAAGAGGATATCTACTATTATGCTGATAATTACTTCTATTCTATGTATGATAGTTACAATATTGTTAATAACGAATCCTATTACATAAGGGGTGTATATAATGAAAAGAAATAGGATATTAATGGCTACAGTATTAATAGCGTTAGTACTGACATCATGTAAGCAGAATATTATAGCTAAAGAAAATTCAACAGTACTGGATAAAAAGGTTGAGACAAAGGTTGAGACTGAGATAGTACAAGAAGAAGTTAAAACTATTGATGATTTATTTGGGGATAAGAAGTATTGGAATAAGATAGTACAATATGATACTAATTATGTGAAATTGAAAGATATAAATAAAAAAGATATAGAAGAAATAGAAGTGGATTTTTCTATGTTAGGGGAGTCTTCTACTATAAAAGAATTATCTGATGGTTACATAGCCGTTGGGCTAAAGAAATACGTGAAAAGTGAAAGGTTAACCAAAAGTAAAGCCACTTTTTACTACAAACCTATATTACAAAAACTTGATGAAACAGGTAAGATAGTATGGAATAAAGAGTTGAATCAGAAAATACCTTCAGGATCTATAAGGCATCTACTGGTTTTTGAAGATGACAGTTTTTTAGTTGCAGTTGATTCATATCAAAAATGGATGAATGGTGGAAAACGAACTCATGAAAATAACTGTATTATTAAATTTGATAAAGAGGGTAATCAACTATGGAAACAAGAATTTGATAATTATTCCAATGATATGTTTCAAGATATAGTACTTACTGATTCTGAAGAAATATTGGTTATTGGAGAATGGATGAAGGGTAGTAATGATATTGTTATAACAAAATTAGATTCAAAAGGCAACATTATAAAACAAAAGAGCTTTGGAGGCAGTGATTATGATACTCTTTATGTATCAAAATATGATAAAGACATGGGTATCGTAATAAAAGGTCGTACTAGCTCACAAGATGGAAGTTTTGCAATAGATAGTAAAAAAGAGGATATGCTTTTCGTAGCATGTATTGACGAGAAGGACCTGAAAGTCAAATGGGTTAATCAGTTTGAAGAAAATTATTCACCATATGACCAATTATATATTGATGAGGGTCTAGTATATGTAGCTGTTGATGGAGGAGCAACTCACTCAAAAGAAAATAAAGGTCTGATAATAACTATTGATAATGAGGGAAAAGTATCTAATAGTATAACACATATCTATCCAGAACATGAAAGTTGGGCATTAGCTATGATTGTACTGGAAAATGACGATGTAATTGTAGGGTGTGGTAATCGAAATGTTGGTACTTTAAGAATATTTGACAAATCAGGGAGAGAAAAGAAAATAATCAAGAACCTTAAGTTGTCACCTAATGAAATTATACCAACCCATGATGGGGGATTCATTGTTAAAAGTGTAAGAGAGATCAAAAGCATTCCTCAACCTCCAATTATATCATGTATATGGTTTGACCATGAAGTGGTTATAGTAAAATATGATAGTGATTATAATGTTCAATGGCGTAAGACATATGACAAATATAAGGAAAGTATAGAAGTAGAAAAAGTCATACCATTAAAAAATGGAAAAGTGATTGTTGAGAAATAAATAATTAGTAGTTTGATGGGAATAAAATATTAATAAAGTTATATAGTATGTATGATTCTAGATATATTAGGAATAATTAAAATATGAGGGATATAATATATAGCACCTTGATTGAGAAATTGGTCAGGGTGCTAATTATTTATGAATTTTTATGAAAAGTAATATAATATGTAGATAAATATTGGATAAGATAGTATAATTAGGACAAAAGACATATATGAATGGTAATATAATGTAAATTATTGGATAAATTACAGTTTTTTAGTAATAATACTGTAAAAAAATATATATTAAAAAGGAAGTGTTTTTGTGGTAGGGTTTTTATTAGTTATTGAGGATGAAAATACTCGTAGTAAACTGGAAGAATTGTATTATCAATATCACAAAGAAATGTTTTATATCGCTTACAACATATTGAAAGACTATCATGAAGCACAAGATATTGTACAAACGGCAATTATAAAAATATCTTCCTATATGGATAGAATCGAATCTATAAAGTGTAACAAAACAAGAGCCTTCCTTGTTATAATAGTTAGGAACATCTCTTACAATATATACAATCAAAGAAAGCGAAGAAACACAATGCCATTAGATAGTATAGAAGAAATAGTACCTGAAGAGGATATTGGACCAGAGTTACATATGATAAGATTGGATCAAGCAAAAGAGATGGCAAGATTACTTTCTAATATCAACAAAACATATGCTGATATATTAACATTGAAATATTTTTACGAGTATTCTAACTCAGAAATAGCTCAGCTGATTAATATGACAGAAGGAAATGTGAGAGTTAAAATCCATAGAGCAAAACAAGCATTAAAAAAAGAATGCCTGAAGGAAGGTGCTTTAGATGAAGCAAACAGATATGGATACCAGACAAAAAAATAAAATTTTTGAATCATACTATGGGTACATAGGTTCTTGTCATATAGAAAATATCATAGCTGATCAGGATAATGAAAGAGAAGAAATTAAAGAAGTAGAGTTTCCAAAAAATATTGATGAATGGTTTGTAAAATTTCATAGAAAATATAGAAGAAAAGAAAGAGTCAAAAAGTTAAATAGAAGATTCAAAAAAGCAGGTTGCAAGGTAGCTGTATTACTGTTATTAGTAATAAGCATGGGAACAGTTTTATCATGTACTGTTGAAGCTTTTAGAATCAAGATCTTAAACTTTTTTATTGAAGATAATAAAGAATACACTAGTGTACAGGTAAAAGAAGATGAAGAATCCATACCAGACAGTTGGAGTAATTATTATTATCCAGAATATCTGCCACAAGATTTTATATTGGATAAATCAGAGATTATGAATGACAAGAAAATATTAAGATTCATTGATGGAGACAAGTTTATATTAATAACTCAATCTCCAAACGGAACTAACTATCAAATGGATACAGAAAATGCTGAAGCGGATAAAATAGTAATCAATGATTATGAAGGATTGTTGATTGAGAAACAAGAAAATACTACCATTATTTGGCACAATGAAGAATGTAGTTTTAACATAATATCCAATATAATAAGTGATGAATTGATGAAAGTAGTAAAAAATTTAGAAAAAAGATAAAAAAAAATCATAAAAAAGTGTAACAAAACACCTCCCTTTATTGTTAATAAGACGAAGGGAGGTTTTTAATATATGAAAAAATATAAAAGGCTAGTATGTTTAGGTCTTATACTTGCTTTTTTTAGCACTACTTCTTATGGACTTGAAGTTGAAGCAATGGACAATCAGCTAAACTTTGTTTCAATAATTACCTTTGAAAATACTTTCCAGATATCTGATAGTGGACAAGCCTCTGTTACTTGCTTTTTATTTGCTAGAAATGTCAACAAAGTCAAAATAATAGCTGATTTACAACAGTATAAAGATGGGGAATGGAAAACAATTAAAAGTTGGTCAGGTAGCGAAGATGACACTAGTTGCCTAGTAGGGGGGAAATGGTACATAGCAAGTGGTAATACTTACAGAATGGTTTCATATGGCTATACTTATAAAGATGATGAATTTGTAGAAAGTACGATTTATATTAGTGAAAGCAAAGAATATTAAATAGGGGTAATAAATTTTTATTAGATTTTAAATATAGAGAGAAAAAAAGTAAAGGTAGATATATATAATAATACCTTTACTTTTTTAATTGCTAATAATAAGATGAAATTTCATAATAGATATTAGAGTAGATAATTATAGTTAATGCTCATATGTCAACAAAATAATTCATAATATAAAATGAACATATATTATGAAAGGTAACCAAGATATGACATTAGCGAAATTTGTTGATAAGTTACCGATAATAAGAACTATCAAGCCCAAGGGCAGAATGGATGGAGTTCCTTATTACCAGATGAGAATACAGCAATTCAAACAAAAATTGCATAGAGACCTTCCAGAAACTACTGTCTGGGGATTAGAAGGTAACTACCCAGGTCCAACTATTGAAGCTAAGAAAAATCAACTAATAAAAGTTGAGTGGATGAATGAGCTGCCAAGTAAACATTTACTTCCTGTGGATACTACCATACATGGAGCTGAGCCAAACAAACCAAGGGTAAGAACAGTTGTACATCTTCATGGGGGAGTTGTACAACCAGATAGTGATGGATATCCAGACGCTTGGTTCACCAATGGATATAGGGAAGTAGGTCCAGAATTCAAAAAGAAAATATATGATTATCCAAATATGCAAAGGGGTACTACACTATGGTATCACTCTCATGCCATAGGGATAACACGCCTTAATGTATATGCAGGAGTGGCAGGTGCATATATTATTCGAGATCCAGCTGAAAAACGTCTGAATCTTCCCAAGGGAAAATACGAGGTTACATTACTGATTCAAGATAGAACATTCAATGATGATGGTTCCCTATACTATCCATGTGAGCCAAAACCACCTATACCTAATGTTTGTCCTTCCATTGTATCTGATTTTTTTGGAGATAACATACTAGTGAATGGTAAGGTTTGGCCATATCTAGAAGTTGAACCTAGAAAATATAGATTCCGTATAGTTAATGGTTCTAACTCAAGATTCTATAGGATAGGACTCTCGTCAAGTCAGCCTTTTTATCAAATAGGAACTGACGGTGGCTTTTTGGAATCTCCTGTAATAGCTAAAAAGATATTGATAGCTCCTGGAGAAAGGGTAGATGTAATAATAGATTTTTCCAAGTTAAGAGGAGACAATATAGTATTAACCAATAATGCTCCATCACCATTCCCTAGAGGTAATCCAGTAAATCTGACTACAGAAGGTCAGATAATGCAATTTAGAGTGTCAAAATATTTAACAAGTTATGATTATAGTACAATTCCGTACAGATTGAATATTATAAAGCCTTTATATGAAAGAGATGCAAGACTAGAAAGATACCTTACTCTAGTTAGGGAAACAGATAAATACGGTAGAGCATTTCTTCTGTTGGATGATAAGAGATGGGATGACTCGATAACCATTAAACCTCTGCTAGGGAGTATAGAAGTATGGACTCTAATTAACTTAGCTAATTCAACTCATCCCATACATATCCATCTAGTTAATTTCCAAATCCTAGATAGACAGCCATTTGATGTTGAGCATTATAAAAAAACAGGAAAGATTCTAACCACTGGACCTGCTGTATTACCAGCACTCAATGAAAGAGGCTGGAAGGATACAGTAAGAGCAAATCCCAGTGAGATTACCAGAATCATCATGAGATTTGTTCCATATTCAGGTTTGTATCCTTGGCACTGTCATATATTAGAGCATGAAGACCATGAGATGATGAGACCTTATGAGATAATAACTTAGTATCAACCACCCATAATAGGGTGGTTGTGATTTCTATTTAGTACCATTATTATCAAGGTAATCATCTAAATTTATATTTATATTAGTTAATTGTTTTCTAGCCATTTCAAAATTCCAAGCTTCAGGTTTTTCATTGCAATCATTATATTTCCAATTTAAACCTTGTAAAATCCATTGTTTTCTTAAATATTCATGAGCTTCTTCTTTAGTTAGATAGGATATGTTATTTAATGTATCAAGAGTTATTTTATCATAAGTTCCATCTACTAACTCTCTTATTATTCTTTCATCACATCCACATTCATTTCCACAACAAGAACAAATATCCCCTATGGAAAAGGCTTCTACCAATTGATTACCACAAATTGGACAATAAAATTTATTCATAATTTTAACCTACCTTATTAGACTTTGAAAGTAGTCTTCTGCAATCATCTTTACAACACTTAAAGTATATCTACCACTTACTAAACCTTCATCATATGGAATATAATATGTTCTGATAAGCTTAGTTGCTGTATCATAAATAATAATTTCTAATGATTCAGTATTAAACTTCACAGTTCTACTAGGATTCTGTTTTGATATACCTGTTTTTATTTTTGAACCTGTTTTTTCTAAAGCTTTCTTTGCCATTTCCCAAAATTTCTTTTTATCAGGTTTCTTACCGTTTCCTGTGGGCATAAATTTAAAGCCTTCTGAATGTTTGTCATAATGGTAATTAAATCTACTAAACTGACGTTCTGTTGGCAAGCCTGTAGCTTTATTATAGATATAATCGAATCCTTCTACAACAAAACCACCAATATGTCTTGAAAATATATCAACTATATCATCCCAAACTGGTGATATTGTGTTCCAGTTTGCTGCAATAATTGCAACAACTCCTAAACTGATAATTACATCTACAACATTTCCTACTGGTATTCCTAAAGCTCCTGCTAATGCTAATAATGAATATTCTACTGCTTTAGGTAATGCTAACAAACTTAATTCTTGAGCTAATGTTAAAGAATTTGTTGCATATAAAGTTTTAACTTTTTTAACTTCTTTATAATTATAGTTAGTATCGACATTTTCAACATGAAATTTTAATAATTCGTCATTACCACTAGCTGCTAATAACTCTAGATTGTTGATGAATTTTTCTCTAGCTTCTGTAGATAAATTTTGATATACATTTACTGCCATTTCAATTGCATCTGCATCGCTAATTTGAATATCAGTATTTATCTCATTTGATGTGTCATATTCAGCATAAATATTAAAATCTATTGTTGTTATAGTTAGTACAAGTAATATAAATAGACTAATAATTTTATTGATTTTTTTATTCATAATTTTTCTCCTGATTTATTTATTTGCTGTCGACAACAAAGTATATATTAACACAATATTTTAATAAAAACAATAACCAAATTAAATATTTTGATTTAAACAAGATGTGGATATTATTATGTTGAAAATTAAAATTATTAATTATAATTCGTTTTATTTATTGAAGAAATTAATTTTAATTAACTATTTTTGAGTTAATTTATATCATATAAAATGTATAAAGCATAAAATGGTGATAAATATAATATTTCAATGGTTCTTAGTCATTCTTATTTTCAATTTATTAGTTGTAAAATTTTTATAGAGAATTGTTTGGATTATATAAAGATGTTATAATATAAGGAAATTAATGATATATGATAGATTTGTGTTTGGAGGGATGACTTGATGAAAATAAAAAATAGCATGTACAATTTGCTATCAAATTTTAAAAAATAAATGGCCTATATTAGCACAGCTTGGAAAAACTGCAGAAAACTATATATATACGGATTCTAATTCAGCTTTAATAAAATTAGGGTTGTTTGCTGAAAAAATTGTTAATCTAATGTTTGAATTAGATGGTTTAGAAGCCCCAAAGAAGCAAAGATTTGAAAGATGCTAGGAAAAATAAATGGAATGAATGTATGTTATGCATAGAAAGAGTGAATAAATATGCTAGTTATGAAAATTTAGCAGAGGAAATAGTTGAAGATGCAATAAATGATATTAAAAAATTGATAGACCCATCTGAATCATTATCTGCTGTAGCTAAAGCTTGCCTTTTAAGTAGTGGACATGAATGGGCCAAAGAAATAATTAATACAAGATACTTAACAGTTTATTTATAGAATTAGAAGGGGAATTATGAAATTACATTCTTTAAATTATAACCATAACAAAAATAAAGAGAAACTAAAAAAAGCAAGGATTTTAATAACTATCATATATATAATATTTGTAGCAGTATCATTTTTACTTATATTTAAAGAGAACAAGAATACTGTATCAGAAATTAATAACTTAATAGTAACTTTGGATTATAGAATAGATGTATTACTTTTCTTTTCTATCACACCTATATTTATTGATATAGTATTAATAAAAGCATGTAATAGATTAAATATAAAACAGATTTATCTAACCAAAGGGAAATTAGTAAAAGGTATAATTATTTCTGTAGTCTTTAATATTATATTTGGTATTACATTTTTTAATAACTTAACTAATGGCTATGTTACTCAAGACGTAATAACTCAAAAAAACATTTTTCTAGGGAGCAATGAAAACAAGTTCTCAGAAATTAAATACGTGGATATTGATCTTAAGCAAGGTCGTACAGGTAATTATTATATAGAATATAGTGTTGTTTTTAATAACAATAATGAAATTGAGTTGAGTGATTATGATAGTTGTTCCTATGATAAATTAGTGATAATTAATAAAGCTATAGAAAAAACGGATGCTGTTATAAATAGAGATTTATTATCACATAAAACTAAAAGCAAGGTTATAAAATGGTGTATGAGGTATCCTGATACTCTTGATTCGTTTAATTATTTATTACAATTGAATATTCAATAATTAGTAAAAGAACATTTGTATAATATAAAAAATAACATAGTTAATGATAAAATTATATTTCAAAGAGGTTATTGGGATAAATTATCTTTTCTAAAACAGCATAATTTACCTATTGAATAGTTATTACATAGCATTCTGACTAATAAACGGGTTAGAATGCTTAATTTTTAGGCTTTTTCAGATTAAGTATATAAATACACTAACAGATAAATTAATAAAGTGCTATATTTTAACCTAATAATAAATTGAAGTATTTTACATAAAATAGTATAATTATAATACTATATAGGGAATTTTGCTAAATAAGGTGCGTGAATCATGAAAAAAATACCAACCAAAAGGCTTTCTGTTAGAGGGCGTATAGTTACCATGTTTATTGCAATAATGCTGATAACAATATTAGTGTTTGGTACATATGCTACTTACAACATGTATAACAATATAATGAAGAATACATATAAAAACATGAATCTAATGATTGATGCCAATAATGAAAACCTAAACCAATCCTTTAGTATAATTACCAATACATCAATTGCCCTATCTGCAAGCGATGCTGTACAAGAATGGATCAAAGATGGTGATTATTTCAACAAAGATAACGAAAAATACTATCTCAATGTACAGAATCTCAATAAACAATTCCAGAATATATTAACATACAACAACGTATGGGAACTGAATTCCTTAACGTATGTTACTGTATATGAAAATAGAGAACTCCTTGGATACACTTACACAAAACAAGTAAGTACCAAGAAAATAACAGATGATTCCAAAAGGATTAATGAACTTGTGGTGAATGATACTGAAAAATATATTAGTTACATACCACCTTCACCAAGTAACAATACCATATACTACACCAGAAAATTGAAATCTGACTTTACAACTGATGACAGCCTGATAATTATAGCGGCTATAGGTGAAGAATATATAAAAAACAAATACAGCAGTCTTCTAAGCTATGACGGTTCATTAGTTTATGTAGTTGACGAGGAAGGGACTATATATTCCTCCAATGACAACTCATTATTAGGGGGAAAAATATCACAGGATATAACTAACAACATTGATACCAACAAAATGAATGAAATCAATTACAATAATAAAAAATATGTAACTGTCTCCAGAGAAATAAAAGAAAATGGATTCAAATTGATATACATGTTGCCAAAATCAAATTTAATCAAAGAAACAGTCACTGGCATGAACTCTTTTATCCTCATATCAATAATATTATCAGTGGTATTCATTACATTCGTTGTTATCATATCCATGCGAACTACTGTATTCATTAAAGACATTACCACTGCAATGAACAAGGTAAGGGAAAAAGACTATGATTACAGAATGATAAAATATGAAGATGTAACACTGGACACACTTGTTACAACTTTTAATTCTATGGTATCGGAGATACAGACACTTTTAAAAACTACATACGAATCAAAGCTATTACTTAATGAAATGGAAATAAAATTTTTACAGTATCAAATGAATCCACATTTTTTATTTAATATTTTACTAACCATTCAGATCAAAGCAAAAATGTGCAAAGACGAAACCATATATCAAATGATAGCATCCTTATCAGCTCTATTAAGAGCAGGAATATATGGAGATAAACGCTCCATTATAACTATAGAAGAAGAACTGAAATATGTAGAATACTATTTGTCACTCCAAAAAATGAGATATGAAGACAGGTTGCATTATTCTATTGAATTAGATGATGAACAGATAAAAATATGTGAGATACCAAGGCTTGTAATTGAACCTATAGTTGAAAATGCAATTGTTCACGGTGTTGAAGAAAGTGACAATGAAGCTATAGTTTCAGTAGAGATAAGTAACCATGAAGAAAAGATATATATCAAAGTAGTTGATAACGGTATTGGGTTTGACGTTGAAAAGATAATGAATACTGAAAACAAAGATATAACAGATAGAAAAGTAGAACGTGAAAAGATGGGATTAAAAAACACAGATCAGAGATTAAAGCTTATTTATGGTTCGGATTATGGACTAAATATACAGAGTCAAAAAAATGTAGGTACGACTATTGAAATAATAATTCCAAAGAATAAAGGGAGAGCAGAAAATGTATAAAATAATGCTTGTTGATGATGAACGTAACATTAGAAATGGTATAAAACATCTTATAGATTGGGATGGATTAGACTGCGAAGTTGTATCAGATTGCAGAAACGGTAAGGAAGCTCTTGACTATATAAAAGATAATGAAGTTGACATTCTTGTAACAGATATAAAAATGCCTGTTATCGATGGTCTGGAACTATGTAAGAACATAAAAGAAAACAAATATGATGTAGAAGTAATTATTCTAACTGCGTATTCAGATTTTACATTTGCTCAAAAAGCCATTAAATACAATGTAGTCGATTTCGTAATAAAAAATGAGTTCATTGAAGAATTGCCAAGTGCAGTTGAAAAAGCTACGGAAATCATTAATGAAAAAAGAAAAGAAAGCAAGAAGATACAATTATCCATCAATGATTATAATGAATACCGTTTACATATATTAACAAGATTAGCACTGTCTCAGAATGTAAGTATTAAAGATATAGAAAAATACAACATAGATAAATACAATTATTGCATTAGTGCCTGTGAGATAAACTATTATGATGGAGAAAAAGAAAATAACTCTTCCATAAAAATGATAAAAAACTTCCTTAACATTACTATGAAAGATTATGACTCGGAAGTAGTACCTATAAAAGATAATCATATCATGATTGTAATACTGATCGATAAGAACAAAGAGGTCACACTAAATAAGATAGTACAGCATTTCAATGAGATTCTACTGATGGTAGAAGAATTTATGCGTTTGGATATCAAGCTAGGAATAAGTCAAATCATTAATGAAACTAGTGAAATAAATAATGCTTATAAGAAAGCAAATGAAGCATTATCTCGTATAACCACTAAAGGCAATACACTATACATCTACGACTCAGAGCCTATGATAGATGAAAACGCTGTGAATATCAATATTGAGCAATTTACAAAAGAGATCTGTGATATAACATTAAAAGGTGATAAGGAAAATGCAGAAATCAAAATAAAAGACTTGGGTGAAGAGTTAGTCAAATCCGATAAAAGCTTTGAACAATGTAAAATGGATATTCTTATTATCTGTAGTTCAATAATACGAAATGTTGTTAAATATGATATAAGTCAAGACTTTAATCAAATAGAGAAGAAATTATACAAAAGCATCAATGATGCCAAAACCATGTTTAGCCTTATAGATATAAGCAAACACATAGTTGATATAGCAATAAGTATATGTACTGATAAAAAAGATATCAGAAACAAGCTGGTAACCAATGTAGATAATTTCATAAAAATCAATTATAAGAACAATATCTCCCTGCAAGATATAAGCAATGCACTGTTTCTTAACAGCAGTTATCTAAGTAGAGCCTACAAAAAATCAACTGGTATCACAGTGACAGATGCAATAAACATGTATCGCATAACCAAGGCAAAATTATTACTGAAAAACAGTGAGTTAAAGATATATGAGATAGGTCTAGAAGTTGGATTCAGTGATCCTGCATACTTTTCACATGTATTCGTGAAATACAACAATCAAAATCCAACAGAATATAGAAATAGTAATATGTAACAAAAAACTTGCTTTGATAAGATATTATAATCATTAGAAATTCTGATTAGAATATTAAAGCAAGTAATTTTTTTACCTTTTATAGAGATATTAGGTAAAAATAATACAAGGTCAAAAAATCAAGAATAATGCTTACCTTTTTTGGTCAAAATTAAACAATCAAAAGGAAAAGTAGACCATTCTGTTAATGAGGATTTACATATATACTATGATTACAGAAAAAATAATAACTGATTAACAATTAAGGGAGGATATTTTTTATGAAATCAATGTTAAAAAAAGTAATGGCTTTGATGGTAACTCTTACAATGGTTTTCACTCTAGCTGCTTGTGGTAGCGAAACTGAAAAATCAGATGATACGGTATCAAAGGATAAACCAGTTGAAATTACATATGCAACATTTATGGTAGGTTCACATGTATCAGCGGCTGCTGAAAAAGAAGTCTTAGATGCATTTAACGAAAAATATGAAGGTAAGATAAAAGTTAAAGTTGAAGAATTACCAAGTGATGACGCTTACGTAAATAAAATGAAAGCTCTTGCTGCTGCTGGAGCATTACCAGATGTTATTAATGGTAAAAATGGTCTTAGAGAACTAGCAATAAAAAATGGTCAAGCAGTAGATGTTATGCCTTTAGTTGAAGCTGATGCAGAATGGAACAAATATGTAGGTGAAGGTGCTATCAACTATAGTAAAACAGAAGATGGAAAACTATATTCAATAGCTAATCAAAAACAAATAGTAGGTTATTTCTATAACAAGGACATGTTTGAAACAACTGGCATCACACCAGCTAAGACATGGGAAGAATTCATGTCAAACAATGAAAAATTAAAAGAAGCAGGATTCACACCACTTGCTATGATGACAGGTGAAAATGCATGGACAACCAATCTTTGGCTTGCAGCTATGATCGGTACTAATGGGGACGAAGGTAATGAATTCATGAATACCAATTATCCTGATAGCTATGACAATGATTTAGTAGTCAATGCTCTTACAATGGTTCAAAAATGTCTAAAAGATTATACAACACCTGATGCAATAGGAGCTATTTACGCTAACGCTGCTAATAACTTCTTACAAGAAAACACAGCTATGATTGCTAATGGTCCTTGGATGGTTCCAGATTTCACTGATACATCAAAAGCAAAAGAAGGATTAGTAGATAGAGTTGGAGTTTCATTATATCCTAATGATGGTGTGGTTGCACAATACGAAATCGGATATGTATTATGTACAGCCAACAAATCAAAAGAAGAACAAGAAGCAGCTCTTGAGTTCTTGAAATTCAAGACAGGAAAAGAAGCACAAAAAATATTCTTAGAAAAATCAGGTGCTTTACCATTAACAGCAAATGTAGAGATCTCAGACGAGTACAAAGCGGCTAATCCACTTGTTGTTGACTTAATCAATCTTGCTGATGAAGCAAAATACGGATTTGAAAACATGGATAACACAGCTCATTCAAGTGTAATTGAAGAATTCTCATTAAACTACCCAGAATTAGTTTACGGTGGCATTACTCCAGAAGAAATGGCTTCAAAACTTACACAAGCTGCCAACAAGCATAAAGAACAATAATAAATAAGTTAATACAATTAAAACCTTGTCTTACTACTATGTAAGATGAGGTTTTTAAGAAAACAATTAGCAGTGGAGGACAATATGACTAAAAATAGAAAATGGATAATTTTATTTTTAACTCCTGGTATTATACTTTTTATTTTTGTGTTTCTTATCTCAATAGTTTTGCTGGTAGGCACATCATTCACTAACTGGTCAATCGGTTCAAGTATATCATTTTCAGGAATTAAGAATTACATATACCTATTTACTAAAGATAAAGATTTTATAACAAGCATTTTCAATACGATTAAATGGATTGCATTACAATCAACTATACATATACTTATCGGTGTTGGTTTAGCGCTGATATTAGCCAAGTCCAAATGGTATACCTCACTTGTAAGAACAGTATTTTTTATACCAAATATCATTTCTAGTGCGGCACTTGGTTTATTGTTTTTATGTATTATGAATCCTCAATTCGGAATGGTGAACAATATCATTACTAAGATCATGGGAGAACAATTTGTCCATAACTGGTTCATGAACCCTGATACTGCATTTTTCTCAGTAACTATGACTTGGCTGCCTTATGCAGGATTGGTTACTATTCTTGTCATGGCAGAGATGGCTTCCATATCCAAGGAAATATATGAAGCCGCATCAATAGACGGTGCTTCATCTTTTCAACAGGATATATATATTGTACTTCCTATGATGAGAAATATCATTGGTACAGCTACAATATTAGCTGCAACCAGTATGTTACAAAAACTTGATATCATCATTATGACTACAGGAGGCGGACCTGGTGCTAGAACCATGAACATGCCAATGTATCTCTATAATACAGCTCTTGTAGATAATAACTATGGACTTGCAAACGCACAAGGTGTAATTTTAATAATATTAGGCCTTATTACACTTATTTCTGTTCGTAAGATTTATAGAATGGATAAAGAACATTAAGGAGGAACGAATAGTGAAAGCAATTACACCAATCAAGAAAACATTAACATTCATATTTATTTCATTTATTGTCATAATATCGGTAATTCCTTTTATCTGGGTGTTTGCATCTTCTTTTAGAGGTAATGCAGAAATAATGTCTTCAGTATCAGGATTTCCTAGCGGATTGCATTTTGACAATTATGTGGCTGCATTCAAGATTGCACCATTACTCATTTTTTATAAAAACAGTGTGGTTGTATCAATCATAGCTACAGTGATTAATCTTATCATATTTTCAATGGCTGCTTATGTAATAGTTAGATGTAAGTTCAAGTTGAAAAAGACGATAATCATTGCGTTTTCACTTGCTCTTGTAATTCCAGGGGCGGCACTTTTACAACCCCTTTATAATACACTTTCGGCAACACATCTGTATGATACTCTGGCAGGACTTATTATCGTATATGCGGCACTTGGTATGCCTACGACTTTTTATATAATGATGAGTTATATTCAGACCATACCTTATACGTTGGAAGAAGCGGCTTACATTGATGGAGCAGGATTTTTCAGAACGTTTATGCAGATTATATTACCACTTACACGTCCTGCATTTGCAACAGCAGGGGTATTACAATTCTTATTCTGCTGGAATGAGTTTCAGTTCGGACTTACTTTGACAGGGGATAAGATGAATAGAACAGTTCCTATAGCGCTATATTATTTCAAAAGTTCATTTGCCAGTGATTATGGTGCTATGTTCGCGGCAACAGTGTTAGTTACGATTCCAAGTATTATCATATACATGCTTATGCAGAAACAGATTATTTCAGGGCTTGTTTCTGGATCAGTGAAAGGTTAATAAGTGTAAAAAAGGGACTTAGAGTAAAGGATATTGCTTGAGATATTATAATAGAGATTTCTTGTTTTGACTGGGTAGGTTGAATAAGGAATCTTTTTGTTATGTCATTTTTTATATGGTTTTATTGGATTTGATAATATATTAAAATTAATATGAGGGATTTGTGTTATAATTGATATGTTGAAATGAATTGTATTTAGAAAATGTTATGATAGGGGTTAGGTAGTATGAAAAAGAATATTTTGGTGCTTGGAATCTTGATTTTGCTATTGCTGTTTTTTGAGACTCAGAATAAGAATACTATAGAGGATGCAATGGAGAAGGCTAATATAAATGTTAGGCAGATATTGCATCAGGTTGAAACTGATAAAGGGATTGTGGTTTTTTATGAAGTTGAAGAGTATCCTTATAGCAATAGTATTGGTCTAGTCGGAAAATCATTTAACAAGTATAAATGGATTGATGGTGGTGGAAGGGACAGTTTTGATGTAAATAAGGATTTGACTTGTGGATGTTCCAACATTGGTAAATCTAATGAAAAAGGAAGTCCAGATTTATTTCAAGTTGCATATGGTATTGTTGCGAATGATGAAATATCAGAAGTAAAAGTTACTTTAAAAGGTGAAGAAGCTAAGAATGGTACTATTGTTGAAACTGAGTTAGGAAGGATATGGTATCTGTTCTTGGATGAAGGGATACGTTATGTACCTCGTATTAAAGGGTTAGATAGCGATGGAGAAATAGTATTTGAGTGATAACAGTAGAGATTACTGATTAAGATATATTTGTATTATGAATAACGTGTATTTTTACATATTTTAAGGAAGAGTAGGGTTGAATTTTATGAAGAAAAAGATGGTTGTAGGTGGATTTGCTATAGTTATATTATTGGTATTCTTTTTTAAGAGAGAAAATATCAATACTATAGAGAAAGCAATGGCTAAAGCAAATATGGATTATGAACAAATATTGCATCAGGTTGATACTGATAAGGGTGTTGTAGTTTTCTATGAGCCAGTAGATGACCCTAACTGCTGTAGTATTGGATTAATTGAAAAAAAATCCAATAATTATAAATGGGTATTTGGAAGCGGTAATATAATTTTTGATTATGACAGAGATATGAGATATATGTATTGTAACATTGGTAGGGTAGGGGGAGATATTGAAAAATCTTTTCCAGTAGAGTATGGTGTTGTTATGAATTCTAATATTGAACAAGTGAAAGTAGCATTAAGAGATGAAGAAGCTAGAGATGCTACTATAGTTGAGACTAATCTGGGTAGAATATGGTATTTGTTTTTGGATAAGCAAATATGGTATACACCTGAAATTTTGGGGTTGGATAGTGATGGAGAGATTATTTATTCAATAGGTAAGTAGGAATAAGTAATTTATACATATTTTAATTTTTGGGTATCTGTGGATACATCAAACATTATGAAGTGGTGTTATAATATATTTTGATTTATGATTCTATAATAAAGCGTTATAGGTTGTTTTCATAAAATTAAATATATTATAAAGGAGTATAATTAAATGAAAGTATTAAACGTTTTTTTCTCGGTTACAGGTAATACCAAAAAGATAGCTTTACAAATTGAAAAGACTATTAGAGCTCAAGGACATGAAGTGGACACTATTGAAGTGAATAAAAATACAGACAAGGACGATTTGGATTTTTTGGATTATGATTTTGTATTTGTTGGCACAGGTGTATATATTTGGTTACCACCACAAGAAATGATTAATTTATGGAAAAACTTGCAGAAGAAATATGTGAAAAGTGGAGATATTAAGAGTTATGCACCAAGAAGAGTTAACAAAAAAGCAGTTACATATTGTACATTTGCTGGTCCTCATACAGGAATAAATGAAGCAACTGCTGTACCTGAATTTCTTGGGCAAATACTTGATCATTTAGGATTTGAAGTTGTTACGGAATGGTTTTTTGAAGGACAGTTCAATAGTAATGACAGCTTTTACACTCAGTTTAACACTAAAGGACGTATGGGAGACATTACAGGTAGACCGAATGAAGATGATTTAAGAAGAGTAGATAGTATGGTTAGTGGTATATTAAATGTGTAATGAACATAGTTGATATAGCAACATCTAAAAAAATACGGTCATCTAATAGGTGACCGTTAAATTATATTTAAGCAAGTATTTATTCAATTAATTGTAGCTCAATGGAATCATTTTCAGCACCATATCCACTACGATAGTTAGTGAGTCCTATATCTTTTTTCCATGTGAAGGATTCGTAATATCCTGTAGAGACTTGATTATTATATGAATGATATTCTCTTTCGTTTCCATTTATATCTAGGTAGTGATGAAATCCTTGTTCGTTCTCATCTAATGAGTCTTCAATTTCGGTATCTTGACAAACGATTATACTATCTTCTGGTAACTCTTCATTTGCTTTTAGCATATCAAGGTTTTGTTCAGTTGGTGCTATTTTATATATCGTATCTTCTTGAACATAAAAATAACCTAAATTCAAGCGTTCAGCATTAATCCCTTCTATAGAGTCTAGTTTTAACTCATATAATTTACCGTTTTTAAAATTAGCTAGTTCATAAATATTCAAGGTTAAATCTTGTTCAATAATATCATCAAATAAGAATTTTCCTTTATAGCTCTGTGTAGAAATATTGTTGGTAAAAAAATAGGAATTAACCATTTCTTTATCGGTAATTTTTGTATCAGTCTGTGATAATATTTTTGAATTATCATCATAGCTACTATCATTCTTATCATTTGAGATATTATTAGTTATTATAAAAGATATTACTATTAGTACAATTGCAAAGATTATAAGTAGTGCTTTTTTCATAAATTATCTCCTGTATTCACTGTTAATGAAATTTAGTGTAGTACATACCTAATTATATTAGCATAATTATTTAATCAATTCTACATAAAAGATTGTTTCTATATTGGTTTAGAAGCTTTTAAACTGATTAACACAATTTTATTTTCTTAGTGAATAAGGTGTTTTTATATCTGTTCTACCAGCTAAATAGTCAAGGCTAGTCTCATAATAATCTGCTAGTTTACATAAGGTTTCTACTGTTATGGAAATTTCTCCTCGTTCATATCTTGAATAAGTTCTTTGGTTAATGTTTAGAAATTCTGCTATTTGAGATTGAGTTAAATCATTATCTTCTCTAATATTTCTTATACGTTCAAATATCATTTTAATCACCCCTTCGTTGAATTATATCTTAGGCATATTAGTAGTATTGACAAATAGGCTCAATAAGCCTAAAATAATTTTGGAGGTGTTTTTTAATGAAAGTAGAATACGATAAAATTATTAATAAAATAATAGAAGATTTAATTGGGTATGCATATGAAGCTATAATAAATAATGATGAAGAGTTTAGAGAAATGGAGAAAAAATTATGTGTTCACAGTAAAAAAATGAAAGATGTGTTAAATCATTTGGATAGTAGCGATAGAAAGGTTATAGAGGAATATATGGAACAAGTGCAATGTATAAATGGAGAGTATAATAACAAGATTTATGTTCAAGGGGTTAAGGATTGTGTTAAGGCATTGAAGTTTTTCGAGGTGATTTGATATACGGATTTAGATGTTTAAATGAAATGTTTCTCAGTATATAGTATAATTTTAGTTAAAGGTGTAGATGATGGTGTTATAAAATATAATATACTTATATGAGTGAGGTATGAAGATGAAATTGACTGTAAAAGTAAGATTAAAGCAGCTGACAAAAGAAACATTATTTGAAGCATATAAAAGAGAGGAAGTCTTAGGGTATTGTAAGAGATGTGGCAATTATGGTAAGAACTATAGTTGTCCTGAATTTGAATTTGATACAATAAGGTATTTAGAACCGTTTAATTATGCCACAATTATTATGACTGAAATAGATACAAAATCTATTAAAGCGCAAATAAATAAGTTTGACATTGATGATTTGAGGTCAGATGTCTATAACAACTATGTAAAAAACAAACCTGATAAAATTGTTGATATTAATAATGTTATTTCAATGTATGCATTCAATAATATAAAAAATCAGATGACAGATAAATTAATTCAGATTGAAAAAGATATAGATAACTCGGTTGGATTACCACCAGGCTCATGTACAAGATGTAGTACTTGTCTTAAACAACAAGGAAAATCATGTATTTACCCAGAGACACTAAGGTATTCTCTTGAAGCATTAGGTTTTATGGTGTCGGATATATATAAGAAGTGGTTCGACTTAGAATTAGGTTGGACAAAGGGTGAGCTGCCTGTAGCTTTTAATAGTTGTAGTGCTTTGATGACAAAAGAAAAAATTAGTGAGGATGTTATTTTAGATAAATTAAATGGGATAGTATTAAATATTAATGATAAGGAATAGAAGAAATTTTAATCTTAGAAGCAAAACTTTAATGTTTTTTAATAAAGTTTTGCTTTTTTCAATAGATAAATATTAAATAGCATATGTGTGAAAACATTAGAATAAGAACTAGTAAGTTACACTTAGAATAAAAGATTTAAGATTGTAGGTTTTTGTGGAGTACATGAAACAAAGAAATTCAAATGCTATAATATGTAATTTAATATAATTATAATAAAATTAATTTGAAGTATTTTGTGCTAAAGAGTATAATTAAATAAATTATATTGATTATTTGTACTTTTATAGTAGATATTTGTAATGTCTATAATGGTAAGTTAAACTATAAGTAGTTGATTAAAGTCTTTTAAATTTAGGATGTGGTACTGTGAACCGTACCACAAGTGACTGCGTTTTTTGAGTGTTAAAAGAATTTATGTTCAAGTGATTTATAGATTGATTAATAAATGTACAGAGATTCGTTACACTATTTGGATAAAATATTAGAAACTGCTATGGAAACGTTAAAATATGAATAGATTAGAACAAGGATATTTTTTTCTTGGTAATGATGATTATTTAGATATATCTTTTTGGGATGGTAGTGATTCTATAGAAAAGATACATAATATTGCATGGGGAGCAAAATCTAATGGTAGATGTTTTATATCAATAAGTTCAAAAGATAATGCACATAAAGCAAAATATTTAGAAGAGCTGGTGAATATATTAAAACAAAGGATAGGTATTAATTTTTGCAGTATAAAAGAGACAAAATGGTGGTATGAATATCCCGAGGAAGTTTACTTTTTGGATAGTTTGCAAAGATTCTTAGATAATGAAAAACCAGTTATAGATGAATACATTAGAAAACATGAAGAATCAGGTATCAGTATGTTAAACAGTGAGTTTAATAAACAATACGTTTAAAGAGGTTACAACATGATAATATTAAATCTGAGGAAAAGAAAAAGCAAGAGGGGATAGTAAGTGTATCTCCATCAAGTTATATAAAACTCCTACATCATAACAAATTACAAAATGCAATGGTAAAATATCTAAAAAAAGATAGTAATTATAAATCTGTTACTAGTGAGGTAAATAATGTAGATATAACAGTTAAAACGGTTACTGGAGAAACAATATTTTATGAACTTAAAACATGTGATGTAAAGAATGCGATAAGATTAGCTATAGGGCAATTGTTGGAATACTGTCATTATCATGATAAAAGTAAAGCCAATAAGTTGGTCATTGTTACGAAGTATAAACCTAGTAAAATTAATATATCATATATACAAAATATCAGGAGTTTATATAAGATACCTATATATTATCAACAGTTTGATATGACGAAGAATCAATTATCTATTTTATATTAGTAGATAATTGATTCAGAAACAATGTAAGGAGAAAGCAAATGGTCAATGACATAAATTGGTTAGAGCCTTGGGATAGCTTATGTACAGAGGCAAGTTCTTTTGAGAAAGAACTATATAGTGAAGTTGGTAAACAACATATTTTATATGGTAAAAAGGTGAAGACACTAGGAAGAAGATATGATTGTGATGATATATTATTTAAAGTATGTGATTCTGAATTTAGTTTTGCAGTAGTGCATTTAACTTACTCAACTAAGAGAGAGGAAGATTCAAAATATCCAAGAACAAAAATTTATAAAGATTTGCATGATTGGATTACTAATTGCATGACACCTGACCATTTTAAATATGTGCTTGATGAAGAATATGGATAATACATTTACTTACAAAGGGAATATAAGTATATTGATGATATTAAGTAATAAAATTGTTTAATGTCAATATCAAATATTGAATGAGTTTTATAGATAGTAAATTAAGTTTTTGTAGTAAGGAGGTATAAACGTGAGTGAACTAATTGATGACAGAATAAGTATCTATGAGGTTTTGCAAAATATTGAAAAAGGAAAATACGTTATGCCCGCATTTCAAAGGCAGTATGTTTGGAATATGGAGCAGATAGAAAAACTATGGGATTCAATTCTATTGGATTATCCAATAGCAACATTCTTATTTTGGCATGTAGACGATGACAATGTGACTTGGGATACATATTTTTGCAATTTCCTGTCTGAAGTTATTTTTGATAGCAGAAAACAGGCAGATAGCGTGAATTATGAGTTAAGTAATATTGATGTAAAGATTACAGATACAGCTGTGCTTGATGGACAGCAGAGATTGACTTCGTTATTTCTTTCTTTATTTGGGCAAGCTTTTATCCGCCAAAAGCACGCAAGAAGGAAATATGGAGGAGGCCTTGTTACAAAATTGTTGATTGAACTTAATAAGAATAAATTGACTGTTGATGAAGAAGAGTACAATAGTAAGAAATATGATATTAAGTTTAGTGAAAAGGTCGGAAGGTTGAGTCCGACACAATTTGAAATCAAATGTATTTTAGATAATAAATTTCAAGATGAGACAACTAGAGATAAAGCTATTGAGGAAGCCATTGCTAATGTTCCAACAGACAGCAAAGAGTATGCAAGAGGTATTTTAAATAAGCTTTATAATAAAATATTTGTGGAAAAATTGATTAGGTTTACTGAAATAAAAGATATGAAACAGGATGATGCTTTGGAAATGTTCGTTAGATTTAATAGTGGTGGTAAAGCTCTCAAAAAATCTGAAATAACAATGTCTATTCTTGAAGCATATTGGCCAAGTGCAAAGACTGAGTTCGGGAGACTTCTCGTGGATTCTTATGATAGATTTGGCTCGGATTTTATTATTCGTTCTGCTCTTATGCTTTATGGAGATGTCGTAAAATCTAATATCAGCAGACAAATAGCAGATGAACTTAAGAATAACTGGAGCGAGTTCAAAAAAGCATTGAAGAATTTGGAAATTGTACTGAAAGAAATGAATATTGAAATTAAACGTTTTTCCAGTAGTTGGAATGTGTTGTTGCCAATAATATATTTTATTTATTATAATCCTGAATATATAAACAGCCTTGATGGTATTAGAGCTTATTTGATTAGGGCAATTTTGTTTACTTATTTCCAGTCCGGTACAACTGGAAAACTGCAGCAAATGAAGAGTAGAATAAACGAAAATGATTACGAAATTACTGTGGATATGCTTAATCAGATAAATGACCTCAGAGTCACTGATGGAAAGATTGAAGATATTCTTAATACTGAAAAGGGAAGCAGAGTTGCTGGGGAGGCATTGTATTATCTCAGTCTTGACTGGATAAATAAAAATTTCAAGTATGAGCAAGACCATCTCCATCCTTTTAATAGGTTTGACGGTAGTAAACCGATATCTGTTTCTATGGAAGATTGGCGAAAATGGAGAGGTAACCGAAATAGACTGGCGAATCTGCACCTATTGGAAGGTAGAAGTAATGCAAGCAAGAATGATATGAAACTAGTATATTATTGCAATGATATGAACGATGAACAGAAGGCAGAGTTCTGTAAGCGATCTTTCATTCCAGAAGGCACTTCACTCGAAATTGAAAATTTTGATGAATTTTATGAAAAAAGAAAGGTTATTTTGACAGAGAAAATTCGTGCATTATTTGAATAAAATAAATAATATTGAAAAATGATTTATTCAATTTCTGTATTCATAATTACAGAATAACTGCTATGGTAATATAAGTATATAAATTCTTACTGGCATTTTAATGAATGCAGTATCAATGTAATATATATTGAATATTCATCGTAAATAGTAAGAATAAAAAAAGGGAGCTAAATTAGTTTTTTACTCCCAAGATTTCCAAACATCAGGTTGATAACCAACACTAGCTTTTTTACCATTTCTAACAATAGGTGTTTTAAATAATTTTGGATTCTCTAAAAGAATTTCTTGCATGGTGTCCTGGTCTTCAGTATATGCTAGGACGCTTTCTTTGTAATTATAAGAATCTTTATTAATGAGGTTGTCAATGCTAACGCTCTGTATAATTGATTTTAGTTCACCGGGACTGACACCTTTTTGTACTAGATCAATTTTTTGGAATTTGATACAACGCTCTTTAAAATATCTTTCAGCTTTTTTAGTATCAAAGCATTTCTTGTTTCCGAATATTTGAATGTTCATCATGTTTCTCCTTAACTGTTTTTAGTACTATAATTATACTAGTAATGTTAGAAAAAAACAACTTCAAGACTTTATAAGTTACTGTCAAGTAATCGTAATACATGATGGAATCTCAATATTAAAACATCCTAGTAAATTGTATAATTGGATAAAACATGATATAATTTCAACATCATAGAAAGAAAGGAAATAGACTGTTTGAAAAAATTGAGCATTGTATTAAGCGTGGTATTTCAATAACACGCCAAAGTTATATAATTTATTCAAAAGCCAAAGTAATTAAACATATTGGGGAGTTAATTTTGAAGAGTTTATGGCATTTGAATTACATGAAGGTTCACTAAAAGGAATTACTGGTAAGTTTTACGAAGACCCTGTTTTTAAGATAACAACAGATGAACTAAATGAATTTGAAAAGCAATTTCCACATAAGGAAAAACATTTTACAAATGAGTAATTAGATACAAAACTTATTAATAATTAACTCATTAAATTTAATAAAACTTATTTTAAATAACAATAATATGCCTTAGTAAATATTTTACTAGGGTATTTTTGCGTTTTTGTATAATTTTAAAAATGCTGAATTATTAATTTGAAATAACGTTTTTTAAATAGTATAATAACATTAAGAAAATTTTAAAATTATATATTGATATATATTAGAGTATGAATGTATTTAGTTGAGGAAGTTATGAAAAAAATTATTGTTAGGAGTTGAGATATGTATAATATTAATGAATTAATAATTAGAAATATTAAAACAGAAGATAAAAAAGATATTTCAAAAATCTATCTAGATGGATTTAATAATAAAGTGAAGAATTTACTAGATTTACCTGATGAACGCAAAAATGATTTTTTAGATGAGTTTGGAATCCTAGGAACTCATTATAAGGAAGGTTATTTTATTGCTGAGATTGATGGTGATATTATAGGATTGATGCTTCTTAGGTGGGTAGGACAAAGAAAGCAAAAGAAAAGACACAACCTTAAGTTTTCTCTATTAGTAAAGAAGTATGGACTTATATCAACTATAAAAACTATGGCTAAGCTAAAACTAATGAATCATAATCCAAAAAAAGGTGAGATTTATATAGATAATATTGCAGTGTCAGAAAAAGCTAGAGGTCTTGGAGTTGGTAGTATATTAATAGATAAGGCTTTTGATACTGCTTTATCCATGAAGGGTATAGACAAAGTTAGCTTAGCAGTTATTGAAGACAATCCTAAAGCTCATAAGTTATATAAGAGATTGGGATTTAAGGATGTACATAAAATAACTACCCGTTTGGGGAAATGGGCAGTAGGTGTTTATCAATATACTGAAATGGAAAAAGCAATCACGGATTAAACATATTAAGAAATTACTAAAAAGGAGAAAGGTTATTGGGTTAAATGAACATTTGTAACCTAATAACCTTTTGGTTTACAGCAATTATTTATATGTAAAGAATAAATAATTTTATTTGGTTAATTATAACACAATTAAATTTAAATGTATATTCATAATTTATAATATTTAGTATTTTATATAATTGTTTTAACTATTTGTGCTATATAAGCAGAATTTGTATTATTCTAACAATATATCTATATATTTTCATAAATTGATTTTATATATATTTTATAGTTTATATAACTAAAGATAAATTGTAATATAATTATGAGAATTATGCTATAATATATTCAGCAAATAGACATATTAAGAAAGTAGCTATTAAGGAGTTGATTTTTAATGAAATCAATAAAGAATATTTTATACTACACACTCATGGGTATATGTACAGTTTTTCTTATGCGATTAATAAGATATGGTTTTAGTGATAAAATAATATCTGGAGATTTTTGGATAGATTTATTAATAGGAGTTAGTGTATTTACTATTCTTGCTATAATTAGAGAGTTAAAGAATACTAATGCGGAAAAAACTACTAGGATATATATGCAAAAAATATGAAACACCGTTTATACGTTAATTGTGGAGGTGGGTTATGGGTAAGAATAAATACATATACATACTTATAATTTCTATTATAGTATTTATAATTTTGATAGCTTATTATTTTATTAATTCATCTAAGTTTCCACATATTTCTAATAAAGTTAGTGAAATTAAAATACTTGACTTGAGAAGTGGTGAAAACATAATTATTAAAGATAAAAAAGAAGTAACTAATCTTATTAATAAGATTAATAAAATCCAATATAAAAAGAGTGATATTGTAAATTATCCTAATGGTCCTACATATGAATTAACATTTATCAATAATAAAAAAAATTATAAATTAGCTATTTATGACGGGGATGAATATTATTTAATACATTATACAGCTAGATTGAAGAATTATAATGGGAAGACCGATAAAAGAGATACTGATATATTGAATCATATAGATAAGATATATGATTCTAAAAGCATAAACTAGAAGATATTACTTAAGCTAAGTTAATATTAGAATAGAAGCATAATATTTAATATAAAATTGATGGTGATTTATATTGTCCTTTTTCTTTGCTCTAAGTATACTATTATTATTGGTACTGTACCCATTCTGGAAAAATTATTAGGGGGTAAACAATTATATAAAATTAAATCATCAATAATAGCAACGTGTATTGTTCAATTTATAGTATTATTTTGGTCAGTAATAATGATGATAATTCTACTAATCTCTCTGGAATATGACCCTTATACCAAGTATGAATTAGTAGCAGCAATAATTGTATTTGTTTTAATATGTATAAGTACCATTTATAATCATAAAAGGATTGGTGACGGGATATTTGAAAATGGTGTAAGGTATAGAGGAGCACTTAGATTTTGGGATAGTTGTAATTGAAAGAATAGATAATATTCTTAGCAAACATTGTGTAAAAAAAGTTGATGTTTATCAATAGAATATTTGAGTAATGGATAGTAAAAGAAGTAAGTGGAGGTGGGATGATATGATATATTTACTAGGTGGAGGCTTAGGATTTAAAGAAGATTTACAGAATGAATTTAGGTCAGTTCTGAAAAATAAAAATAGCATAACTTTTATACCTACATCTCCACAAGATAAAATTAAATGCGAAAAATATAAAAAAGTAAATTTATCGTGGTTTAGTGATATAGGGATCAATTTTGATAAGGTTAGTATGATTAATCAAGAAGATGATGTTATCTCGGCACAAGATAAGATAATTAGAAGTGATGTTATATTTTTAATGGGTGGTGACCCAATTACTCAATTAAAATTTATATCAAATAAAAGACTAGATAATTGCTTATCGGAATATGAAGGAATAATAATAGGTATAAGTGCAGGAGCCTTATCTATATGCAAAAAATGCATTATCACAAAAGATCAAGACTATCCTGAAAATATAGTTCTAGATGGTATAGATTTAACTAACGGTATCAATGTTGATGTACATTATACTAACGAGCATGATGAAAATTTGTATCAAATAATTGAAGAGCATGGAATAGATAAAATTTATGCAATACCAGAAGATGGCGGTATAAGAATTAATAATGAGGGTATTAAATTTATAGGTAAGGATAAGTTTTATATTATTAAGCGAGGATTAAAAGAACAAGTAAACATACAAGAACTTAAATAAATTCCTAATTGATGAATAGTAAGGAGGTAACGGAATGAATCTAAAAATAGCACTACTACAACTAGAACCAAACCAAAATGACCAATTAGCTAATCATATAAAAGCTGATGCCTTTTGTCGCAAAGCAGCCGAGTCAGGTGCTGATATTGCATTATTACCAGAGATGTGGAACATAGGATATACTCCATATCATCATGAAGTATGGGATTATAGCTATGACCCACGAAAACCTAAGTACCCAGAATTACTGGAAAAATGGAAACAGCAGAGTATATCAACGGATAGTGAGTACATAAAACATTATTGTAATTTAGCAAAAGAACTTAATATTGCAATAGGCGTAACATACCTAGAAACATACAACAAAGAAAATCCTAGAAATACTTTATCAATAATTGATCGTAATGGTAAGATTGTTATGACATATGCAAAAGTTCATACATGTGATTTTTCCTTAGAGTATCACTGTACATCTGGTGATGAATTCAAAGTTGTAGAATTAGATACAGCAAAAGGTAACGTAAAAATAGGTGCAATGATATGTTATGATAGAGAATTTCCAGAAAGTGCACGTGTATTAATGTTAAAAGGTGCAGAAATAATCTTAGTACCTAACGCTTGTGGACTAGAAATTAACAGAATGTCTCAGATTAGGACTAGGGCTTACGAAAACATGGTAGGTATAGCAGTATGTAATTATGCTGGCGAAGACTTAGGTCATTCAGTAGCATTTGATGGAATGGGATTTGATAACAAAGGTAATTCTAGGGATATGAAATTAGTAGAAGCAGATGAAAGTGAAGGAATATTCATGGCTGATTTTAACCTTGAGACTCTAAGGGACTATAGAAATAGAGAAACTTGGGGGAATGCATTCAGAAAACCTAAAGCATATAGAGATATTATCTCTACACAGGTCAAAGCACCCTTTATAAGAGAATTAAGGAGGAAAGATATAAATATGACTTTTTTAGAAGGTGAAACCTTGGGAGAAAAAGCTAAAAAATTTAAATGGAAGTATTGTGAAGATGAAGGTTTAACAATTTACAGGGTATTTTCAAATGGTTCAAAGCACACTTCATTTTTTACAGATAATGATTTGGATAATATTGTAGATTTTCTAAGAATTAAAAAGGAATTACCCTTAGCTAATAGTGTTGATAAAATGAAAGACGGTATTGAAAAAGAGGGTTTTGGTAGCTTTATCTACGAAAAAATTAAAGCTGATACTATATTTGCACAATCTTCCAGTCAGCTGGTTTCTATATTAACTTCAGCAGATATTATTGGATATAATAGAGCAAAAAGAAATATGAGATTCTATTATAAGGATAGTAATTGGAAAACAAAACTAATTGAATACATAAAAACAAAAACCCATCATTCCTAGAATAATGGGTTTTCTATGGTAAACATTATAGAAATAATGTAATAGTATTATTACTCAACAACTGAATATTTTCCAAGCTTCTCAAAGAAATCAGAATATACTCCAGTAATCATTATATTTTTATCACCTGACTTAATCTCCAAAACAAAAGAATTTTCTCCTAATGATTTTGTTAGCTGTATATTTTTATAATCATATTTTACGGTTTCTTTATCTTCATCATTATAGATACTAAGTCCATCGCTGAGGATTTCAACTTTTCCATAGTACTGATTGCCATCTTCTGAAATAGATACTGAATATGCTGATTCATTAGAAGCATCAGTATCTGATTCAGGGTTAGTGGTAGTTTCATTATTATCAGTTATCTCTGGTACAATACTTTGTGGTTTTTCTATACCAGTTCTTTCTTCAACTAATAATTCTGTATCAATTGATTTCGCTAATTCATCTAGCTGCTTATCTGCTTCTTGTTTTGTTGTAAAAGAACCAATTTCTACAAAGAATAATCCATTTTCGTCCTTAAGGATTCTTGGCTCATAATCAGCTATTAAGCTTTCTTCCAAAGAACCTAAAGTTTCTCCATATTCATATGATTGAGTTCTTAATGAATATGATTTCTTTTCTTGATAGTCCTCATCTTCTTTTAATCCAACAATTATACTTGCAGGAGATTTTCTTTCTTCTACTTTGTACTCAACTGGACCATTGAATTCAATTACGAATCTAACCATAGAATCATCTAGTGTAATAATTTTATAAACATCTTTCACATACTTGTTGTCTAGTAGTTTTTCGAAGTTTTCTTCAGCAGAGAAACTTCTAGCACCACCTATTTCAAAGGTCATTGTATATGGGTTTTCATTATAATTTACTTTAAATGCTCCCACGTTTTCTTGTAACTCATCATTCTGTGAGAAGTTTATAATAATATTTTCATATCCTTCTTCTTCAAAGGAATCTATACCGCTTATATCTGTTCCATCGGTTATTGATCCACCATCTGATTTGCCATTGTTGAATTGAAGAACTTTTACAAGGTTACCAACATAAGGTATATCCTGTAAAAATTTTGCAAAGGATGATGACATATTGACTCCTGCTGTAACCAATGTTAGAGCAACAGCAAAACTAGCACATATTTTAAGTATTGTATGTTTATTATTCTTATTATCTTTATTCATTTGTAAACGCCCTCTTTCTATACCTGCCTGTATATTTTCGTTAAGTTCTGTAGGAATTTGGATTCCATCATAATCTTTTTTTAAATCAAACAAGCTGTTTTTATTCATAATTTCTACTCCTTCAAATCAATTTTCATTTCTTTTAGAGTTCTATAAAGTGTGGTTTTCACAGTGCTTACTGGTAACTCTAAAATATTTGCGATTTCCTCAAGCTTCATATCCTCAAAAAACCTCAGAATGATAATGGTCTTTTGTTTTTCAGTAAGTTTATCCAGAGCTTCTCTGACAATAAGTTTTGCATCTAGATTTTCATTACTGGAACCACTCATATTTTCAATGTAACTCATATCTATTGATACTATTTTCCTGTTCTTATTAATAAAGTCAATAGAAGTATTAATAAGAATCCTCGTTAACCAGGTTTTTTCATATTGCGCTTTTTGTATTTTATGATATGAGATATACGCTTTGTAAACTGATTCTTGTACGATATCTAAAGCATCCTCTTTATTTTTCACATAGCTATATGCAATTTTATATAATTTTTCTTGGTTCTCATTTATCAAAGATAGAAATTTATCCTCCCTCTCTTTGACGTAACTTTTCTTTCTAAGACCAAAGGTCATATCTTCACGTCCTTATTTATGTAATTGAAATTTCAATTTCACTAATTAGACTAAGAAACAATCCAAAAAGTTTCAAATTTCTTTTGCCATTTTTTTATATACTAATAATTATACCTATAAAATCTAAGAATTATATATAAAATTATAATAATCATCCATACTTGTTTTAAGAATCTTATGATAATATGTTTGAAAGAATATATATTGATACTATAATTGGGGATAATGACATGTAATTCAACTAAGCTTATATATTCTTTAAAATATTACATGAAAGGAATTGTATTGTATGAGGAAAAAGGTATCTAAAACATTTCATTTTATTCTAGCGGTTAGTTTAATTTTAAGTATGATGGTGGTTCGTCCATTATCGGTACAAGCAAGTGGAACAACATATTATATTGATTCTGTTAACGGAAATGATACCAATGATGGGGTGAGTACTAATACTCCTTGGAAGTCTCTGGAGAAAATTAATTCAGTGGTATTTTCATCAGGGGATAAGATCTTGTTAAAAGCTGGTGGGGTATGGAATGGTCAGTTGAAACCTAGGGGTTCAGGAACAGAAGGTAGTCCAATAATTATTGATATGTATGGAAGTGGGGAGAAACCAATAATTAATGGACAGGGTCAGGTTCTGATTACGTTATATCTATATAATGAACAATACTGGGAAATCAATAACCTAGAGATAACTAATCAAGGGGCTACTGAATTAACTGGTAGAACAGGAGTAAAGGTAGAGGCTCATGATTATGGTGTAGCAAATCATATCTATCTAAAAAATCTTGAGGTTCATAGTGTTAACGGTGATAGTGTTAAAAAAGATACAGGCAATGGTGGAATATTCTTTGTTGTAACAGGAAACTCTGTAAAAACTAAGTTCAATGATATATTGATAGAAGATTGTTCTGTGAAAAATGTCAATAGAACAGGTATTTCTGTTGGGTTTACCTCATGGTGTGCCTTGTATGATGGTTATGGTGGCAGATATCCTCATCATATAGTGGAAGACTATTCTTCTGAGAACGTAGTTATTAGAAACAATTATGTAGAAGCAGCTGGTGGAGATGCTATAGTTCCTATGTTCTGTGATTATCCTATCATTGAATATAATGTAGCTAATGGCTGTAATACAACAACAGCTGCTGCTGGACAATATAGTGCAGGAATATGGCCATGGCGTTGTGATGATGCTTTGTTCCAATATAATGAGGTATATGGTACTAAATATAATGGTGATGGTCAAGCTTTTGATTGTGACTACAGCAATAGAACTGTATACCAGTATAATTACAGTCATGATAATGAAGGTGGATTCATGTTGATGTGTCAAGATGAGTCTAATGATTCTGTTGTAAGGTATAATATAAGTCAAAATGACAGAGCGGGTGTTTTATCTACTTCAGGTAAGTCATCTGGACATGTCTATAATAATGTATTCTATATAGGGCAGGGGTTAAATACTACTCCATGGAGATATACTGGTTCAGGGGATATGAAAGTGTCCAATAACATTTTTTATAACCTTGGTACTTCAAAATCAGTAACTTGGCCTTCTAATATTACATATAGTCACAATAATTATTATGGTTATAATAACCATCCAAATGACCCTAACAAGAATACAGATGATCCACAATTCATCAATGGCGGAAGTGGTGGATTAGGTATAGACACAGTGGATGGCTACAAATTAAATCCTAATTCAAGTCTGATCAATTCAGGTACTCCTATTTTATATAGTGGAGGTAGGGATTACTGGGGAAATGAATTATATTATGATAAGCCTGATATTGGAGCTTTTGAGTATCCAGTAGGAGATATTACAGGTCCTGAATATGTTAACAAGGTTATAAATGAAGGTTTTGAAACGGGACAAGGTTCACCTTTCTATCCTTGGAATTCATCAGTATCAAGCAGTAATCAGCGTACTGGTAATTATTGTGGAAAAGTGAATAAGTATGGTTCATGGGAACAAGTCATTAGTGTACAACCTAATAAAACCTATACTTTGACAGGATGGATGGCAGTAGAGAATCAAAGCGATGAATTCTGGTTAGGTGTCAAAGATTATGGTGGAAATGAAATTCATACAACAGTTGATTCTACATCTTATACACAAGGCAGTATCCAGTTCACTACAGGAGCATCTGCTACTACGGCTATAATATATGCACATAGACCTAATACAGGATCTGGAGCAGGATATGTTGATGATATGGCAGTTATTTTGAACCAACAACAACCTGTTATCAATCTTGTTAAAAACGAAGGACTGGAAACAGGAAACGGAGATTCATGGAATGATTGGAATTCATCTGTTTCCAGCAATAATCAACGTACAGGCAGTTATTGTGGAAAGGTGAATAAATATGGTTCATGGGAGCAGGTTATTAATGTTGAACCACAAAAAACTTACACTCTTACAGGATGGTTGAAAGTAGAGAATCAAGGAGATGATTTTAGGTTGGGAGTCAAGGAATATGGTGGTGACTCTGTTAGCGTTTCTATTGATTCTACATCCTATACTCAGGGAACGGTACAATTTACTACTGGAAGATTCAATACTAGCGCAATAATATACATGTATAGACCCGATACAGGAATAGGCGCAGGTTATGGAGACGATTTTAAGGTAATGAGTGATTGATATGAAAAAGAAAAAAAGAAGTATTAATGTAAAGAAATTTACCATTATTATTACTATCATCTTGACTTTTCTAGTATTATATATCGTTGTAGTTGCTAATGATAAAGTGGATGATGATGGAGATAGAACTGTAGCTTATGTAAATGATGAACCTGTATCTCTAAGAGAGTTCAAGCAATGTTTTTCTACTCAGCAAGATCTTGATTATATGATTAGAATAAAGATTGAGCAACTATTATTCAGAGAGAAGAATGTAGTGGAAGATATCTCTTACAAAACTTTTATCAAGAGCTTTATTGAAGAGAATGAAAGAAGAAAAAAGGCTTTGGATAAAGGTGAAATCATCTATGGACCTAAAGAATTTCAAGAAGACGATTATTATAGTTATTTGCACAGTAAAAGAGTATTGTTGTTAAAAGAAATATTGGCTGCTGATAAATTTGCGCTTAATGATGAAAAACTAAAGGTATACTATGATAATAGTAAAAAATTATATTCTGATTTTAAAAAACAAGATTATATAGAAGCTAAATTAATAAAAATATCACCACTTGATATACGGGATAAAAAATTGACAGCTTCAAATATAAAAGAGTTAATTGATATTCATGACAATATATTTGATAATCAGATTGATTTTCAGGATACCATAGAAAAAAATGGTTATAGAATTGATGTCATAGATAGAGTATTTGATGAGACTACAGCAAGGAATGATATAAAATTTGAGTATAGTATATATAATCCAGTTTCCAGATTGGAAGTTAATGAGATAAGTGAGATTATAGACTATAATGGGGCTTTTTATATTATAAAATGTATCAGTAGAAAAGAGGGTAGTTATTATTCTTTTGAAGATAAGAAAGATATAATAAGGACTAGATATAATGATGAAAAATATGAAGAGCTGATACAAAAACTAATGAATGAATCAGAAGTTAAGATTGTTGATGAGGGTTTAGATGTAAAATAATAGGATGATAAAATATTTAACTCTTTGATTGTTATTTGATATAAATAGCAATTAAAGAGTTTTGTTTATATGTGATTTGTAATATTAGTACTATTATACTAATAAAATGTATGGTAAACATATTTGATTTATGTAATTGAATTTGCTATAATTGTGTAGGATATAATAAATGGGATGGTGTAAATTAATAAGGAAGGGATAGATAAATGAAAGGATTAACGTTTCAAGATATTAAGAATGATGTAAAGCATATAATCAGTAAATGTGGTGTAGAACTATATGTGATTCAATTCATTATAATTTTATTTAATGTGTATAGTACATACAAACAATATAGTATTTATCCAAAGAAAGATATGGTACCAGCTCTATCGGATGTTTTGTTTACCCTTATTGAAATGCTGGTAACAGCTATGCTAACAATTATTATTGTTACAATAATAAATAAGGTTTATGAAGCAGAATATAACAACAAAAAAGAAGTTATTGTTGATTCAATCAAGAAACTTCCTAGATTTATTCTAGGATATCTTATAATCGGTGGGATAATGTTAGGAGCTCTTATTGCATATTCTTTCATACAGATTATTTTACGATCACCATTTTTTGCTTTGATTCTTGGTATAGCGCTTATAGCTGTGTATATTTATATATTAATTAGATTCTGTTTAGCGAAATATATTCTTGTAATAGAAAAAGATAGTGGATTAGTTTCAAGAAGCAAAGAATTCTATATGATGGATAAAGGTATCATGATAAAATATTTTGTAGTTGCAATGCTCACTGGACTCATACCAATAACACTATTTGTTTCATTACCTGGTTGGTTAGGTATGGAATTAAGTAAGACAGCATTTTTAGTTACAAGATTAATTATTAATGTAATTAATTTTATTTTAACTCCATTAATTAGTATAGCAGGATTATCTATATACAAATACTTTATTGGTAGAAATATCAAAAGAGGAGATACAGTATAGATTAGAATTAATAGTATTATACTAATAAAAATAAATAGTTAAAAAGCTATAAAAGCGGCGAATAATATAGTAATAAATATGTCATTTACCGCTTTAATTATATTAAATAATAGGGATAGCTATTATTTATAAAGCTCTAATGTTAGATAGATTACATTTAGTTTTACCAGTAAAGATAACAGAAATAAGAAAGTTTTCTTTTACTGGAATGGAAGACTCTATATTATCAGTGGAGATTGTTGCTCTTTTTTCATGTTTGGTTACCTCAATTACAGGATTTATAGTTCCTCGTTCAATAGCTGTTTTTTCAGTATATTCATATGTTTTCTTCATAGCAGCTTTTTCAGCATCTTCGTATTCATCATATCGTAGTATGTTTCCAGGTACGATGACATTATAGTATAAGAGCATATTATTTTCATATACAGGATTTATTATAATATCAACACTTACTGATATTTCACCGGCTGCAGCTCCCATTGCATTAGCTACTTGAGCATACTTGGGAATAATGCATTTGGTACCCAATCTTTCTGCAACTCTTGGTAAAAATATTTTAGATGGAGCACCTATCCCGATTAAAGGCAGGTTTGTTTTGAAATCAATATTACAGTATTTTCCTTGACCCGTAAAAGCATGTCTTAAAAGTTTTTGCTGGGTTGCGTATGAAATTAATTCTTCATTTTTAACTTTTTTATTAGTACGGTTTGTTGAATGGACGATATTTTCATAGTCAATGAGTTTATCAGCAATCATTAGATAAATGTTTTCGCATACTGTATCATAGACTTTTTCACATAATTGATTGACTTCAAAACCATATTGTAATGCAAACTGTTTAACTGCAAGGGTTGCGGCTTCTACATCCCATTGGTCGAATTCTCCATTAACATGCATTATATCTGTTGGAGTAAGAGAGCTTTTCATTATGATACTGTTATTTATCAGTCCATCTAACCTTAGATTATATATGGATATATCACACGATTCACATAGGGTAGAGACATCTACAGGACCATCACTTAATGCTTTTACTATATTCTTTTCATTATGGGTTAGACATTCATATGGTATTTCGTTTTTGTCTTTTATAAGATAGCAAAAAACTCCTAAAGGTCTTGTATGGGTAGTTTTATTCTTAACTAATTTTTCTAGATAGGTTTTAATCTGTGGATATTTGCTAGCTAGGCTGCATATAGGTTGAACTCGTCTAGGACCAACAAAAATATTTTCATTTTTATCAATTATAATTTCGCTGTCTCCACCTAAACCGATTGTACTCATATCTATTGATGGTGTGGATGTTTTATATCCGTTGATATTAGCACCTGTTTCTTCCATAATGACTTGACTGTTTTCTACTATGGCAAGATCACTAGTAGTTCCACCCATATCAAGTACGATACCATCATTGAGATTACTAAGTTTCAAAGCACCTGATACACTAGCGGCAGGTCCTGAGAGTAGAGTATCCACTGGTTTTTCTCTTGCATATTCTTCAGTCATGATAGAGCCATCGCCTCGTACTATGACTATATGTACATTAATATTTCTTTTCATCAAGTTATCTTTTATTGCATCTAAAAAATTATTGAATATTGGAACTATCCTACAATTAAGTAAGCTACTTACGGCTCTTCTCATGTAATTAAGTTTTGAAGATAGTTCATGTCCACATATTACTGGTTTGTTGTTAATCTCTTTTATGACTTTCTTAGCTTCTAATTCAAAAACAGGATTGATGACTCCAAAAACTTGTACAACTGCATATCCATCAACCAGGTTTTGTTCTTTCACTATATCTTCTTTGAACTTGTTCCAGTCAGGTGTAGATATTATATTTCCCTGAGTATCAACCTCTCCATCAACAAATAATATATCATCTATAGATGGAAGACCATAGTCATGTCCATATTTTGATATTTCTTCTGGTTTAGACCCAATTAATATTAATTTCCCTCTTGCGCCTTTGCCTTCAACACAAGCATTGGTTACTAGTGTAGTTGATAGAGATACTGTGCTGATATTACTCATATGTTCTTCAGGTAATTTGTCTAATACGTTATTAATACATATTCTCAGATTTTCTACTGTAGTAGGGGTTTTACATGAAGCAAGAATCTTCATACTGTCATAATCGTAAATGACAGCATCAGTAAATGTTCCCCCTGTATCTATTCCTATTACTTTATTCAATTCTAAACACCATCCTTCAAAAAAATATAACCTTATTAAAATTGTATCTCACCATCTCTTTGTATTCTATTAATATTTTGCTAATATTTGGATTATCTTTACATATATACATAAATGATTTACATATGTGGAGATAATAACTATCCTATTGTAGAAATAGTATTCAAGTGCTAGAATTATATCAACAGATTTATTTAATATTAATAACTAAAATATATAGAAAAAGTTATTTTAATTATTGGTTAGATGATTTTAATTTGAAGTATATTAATAGTATAGTATAATTAAACTATACTATATTTTATGAGGTGAGTTTATGGATAAAAAAACATTAGAATTTACAATCTTTTGTATTGAAAGTTTAGCTGAACAATTAGGAATAAGTCCAAAAGTTGTTTATAAATTATTAAACAAGGATTCCAATATTATTAAAAATTATATTATACCTTGTTATGAACCTCTGCATTCTCAAAGTAAACATTATATAGTAGAAGATTTGATTGAAGTACTTAATGAGAGGGGAATATTAAAATGATAGTATATCATGGTTCTTATTGTCTAGTGCAAAACCCTAATATATCTTTTTCTAGAGAAGCTTTAGATTTTGGTAAAGGATTCTATGTGACAGGTATTAAAGAGCAAGCAGTAAATTGGACTACTAAATTTAAAAGAAGAGGTAAAAAAGGAATTCTAAATATATATTCATTATCTATTGATAAAATAAAACAGAATTATATGGTAAAAGAATTTTTAAAATATGATAATGAATGGTTAGATTTTATATTACAGTGTAGAGGCAGAAGTACTTGTTATTTGGAATACGATCTGATTATAGGTGGAATAGCTGATGATAGAGTATATAATACTATAGAACTTTACAAAGATAAATTAATAGATAAAGCAGAAACTCTTAATAGATTACAATTTTATAAGCCTAATCATCAAATTTGTATAATAAATCAAGATATTATTAATAAATATTTAGTCTATAAAAATAGTGAGGAAGTGTAGTTATGGAAGCGAACAAAACATTATTACAAGCTTTATACAAAAAAATAATCATTGAGTTTTCAAAAGAAACTGGAAAAGATTTAGATGAAAGTATGGATTATTTTTATACTTCTGAAACTTATGAATTAATCAGTGAAGGTGTCGGTGACCTACATTGTAAAGGAGTCAAATATTTAACTGATGAATTAATGCTTGAATATGGGTTTATGGAACATAAGAGTTACCCTAAAGATTTGGTGCATCAGTAATAGTATTAGAATAAACTGCTCAGACAGGAGGAATTAAATGAAAATACTAGTATTAGGAGGAACACGTTTTTTTGGAGTACATCTAGTTAATGCATTAGTAGAAAATGGACATGATGTAACAATAGCCACAAGAGGATTAACAAAAGATAGTTTTGGCGAAAAAGTCAATAGAATTGTTATTGAGCGTACAAGTCCAGATAGTTTAGCTAATGTATTTGGTGATAAATATTATGATGTTGTTTGTGATAACCTTGCTTATTGTTCCAATGATGTTAAATATCTTTTGGATAATATAAAATGTGGAAGATATGTTATGACATCAACGGCGTCAGTCTATGATAAACTGCATATGGGTATTACAGAAAGTGAATTCAACCCTCATACTTATGAACTCAAATGGTGCTCACGTATGGACTATCCTTATCCTGAGATAAAAAGACAAGCAGAATGCGCACTATTTCAGGAATACTCTCATTTTGAAGCTGTTGCAGTCAGATTTCCTTACGTAGTGGGAGAAGATGATTATACTGAACGATTGTATTTCTATGTTAAGAGCATCTTAGAAGAGAATCCTATGCATATTGATTGTCTGGATGAAGAAATACCATTCATAAAATCTACAGAAGCAGGACAGTTAATCGCATGGATAGTAGAGAAGGATTTCACTGGAACTATAAATGGCAATAATACAGGTACAATAACATTACACGAAATAATAGATTATGTAGAAAAGAAAACAAGTAAAAAAGCTATATATTCAATGACAGGTGCAGAAGGACCATATAATGGTGTGGAATCCTTTAATCTAGATACAAAACATGCAAATGATTTAGGATATGATTTTCCAGAATTACGTGAGTGGATATATAACTTATTAGATTACTATATACAAATAAATAAATAGTATATTTTAAATATAGGTCTTATTCTACATATTAATATAATTAATTAGTCTAATTGACAAAATAATACCCTATATGCTAATATCCTATGGAGTGTTAATTACACAAAAATAGGAGGAAATATTAATGGAAACACCGCAATTCATGAAGAAGTACAAGAAAAAGAAATACATAGCGCTTTTAATTTTAGCAATATTATTAATAAGTGGGGGTATGATAGTCAATAAGTGTTTGACATCATATGAAGAAAATACCAATAATCCAACTGTTATAAATAGCACTGAAGACTTTGAAAAAGCTATGGATAACAATGATTATATTGAGATGGAAATAAGTGATTATATTGATCTTGGTAGTGTTACAACTGAACGTAATGGTTCTAAGGTTTCAGAAACTTATTATATCGGAATTAATATTAATGAAAAAATGCTTGTCGTATCTGTAAAAGAGGATGAATATCATAAGTTGGTCAATGAGACTAGCTCATCATATTTACTCAGAGGGACATTCTCAGTAATTACTAATAATTTACGTAATACATTAGAAGAATTACTGGAAGATGCCATTTCTCCAGAAGAATTGAAGGAACTTATGTATGAAGACTTCTTATCTTGCGAAACACCTTTTGATGCACTTACATCAAAGATATTAATGTTATTTTTCTTATTCATATTCATTTGTGTATTCATATATATATTGCGTAAGAATTCTAAGAGTATGAGAAGGTTGAAAAAACAGTATGGTAGTGATTTCCAGGTGTTCTGTGAAAAAGTTGATACAGAGATGAAAGCTCCTACAGCATTAAATAAAGGTTCTGTCATTGTAACACAGAATTATATTATAGCTAATAGTCCTTGTACATTCTTTGTTATGCCTATAAACGAGTTAATGTGGGTATATAAAGGAGTAACAAGATATTATAGGATAATAGAAAAATCCAATATTACATTTGTGTCTTCCAATAAAGTTAAATACCAGATAGCATCAATGAATAAAAGAAACATTGATAATCTTATTGAGCATTTTTCTCAAGACGGTCACAAGTGTATCGTGGGTTATTCAGAAGAAATTGATAAAATGTTCAGGAAAAAACCAGATACTCTTGTTCAACAATGGAAGAGTGATAATAGTAATAATCAATAACCTGATTGGGCTGCTTTGGCTGTAACTTCGTTTATAGCTTCTTGCAGTCCATTTTCATTTAATCTATCAATCATATCATTATAAGCTTCCTCAACGCTTTTTTCGCTTAAAATAATCTTAACGATTTCATCATTTATATTAACTCTAGATAATCTATCTTTGGCAGGAGTAGACATAAAAACAATATCATAGTTGTAATTGACTATTTTTGCGTTATTATCATGCCATGCCATTTCTCTGATTGACATATCTACAACATCCTCGCCGCATATAGAATTGTTTAGTGCATTTTTTTCATACATTATATCCTGTTGCCATGCCGCCATATTGGATAGTACTTCAAAAGATGGATAATATTCAAACATATTTATAAAATTACCATTTTCATCTTTTGGACGTGTTATTACTATTTCTCCATCTTTAATGTCCCAATCTTTGCCTTTTATACCTAATCTGCAAGTCAATGAACCTTCTTCAGACAGTGTCCATTCATAGATAGCTAATATCCTTTCCATTTTCTCGTCACTGCATTTAGAACTGAAATAGCTTTCTGACCACCATGTAGCTTCTGTGTATTTATAGATATTGCCATCTGGAGCAGGCCACATATGCAAGTATTTTACAGCATCAAGGAAATTTTGATCAGGGTTATATCTATCCCACATGTCAGGAATATAATTGTAGGAGTTACCATAGAAGAATACGCCAGCTTTTCCTTCAGCAAATTTATTTTTTGCGTCTTCTGTATTAGCTATAGCAAAATTCTTGTAAAGCAATCCTTCTTGGTAAAGCTCTTTCAACTGCCCAATGGCATCAATTGCTTTTCTGTTAGCATAGGCAGGCATCCATTTTGAATCTTCTTTGACCCAGCATCTTGGAATATTACTTAATTCTGGGTAGCTGCCTAGAAAAAGAAGCGCTGCAAAGTTCATATTATTAATTACAAGACCTATAGTATCATCCTTACCATTATTGTCTGGGTCGTCTTCAACAAATGCTTTTAGCATTGCTTTGAACTCTTCAAAATTCTGCGGATCACTGATACCTAGATTCTCCATCCAGTCTTTTCTGACCATGATTACTCTATCAAGTGCCCATCTATTAACTGACTTATAGGTTTGTCTTGGAATCATATAATAATTACCATCAACATATTTAGTTTTTTTGGCATCAGCTTGATTAAATATTTTTTGAACGTTAGGGTATTTGCTAAGATCCTCAGGAATTGACCTTATAAGTCCTTCCTTAATCCAATTATGATATATGGAATTACCGATTATATCATGAGCAAAGACATCAGGTAATTCTCCAGATGCAGCGTAGGTTATATACTTTTCACTCCAATCAGACCAAGCGGTTGGTATGACTTTAAAGGATACATTGAATTTTTCTTCAACTTCTTTTAATAGAGCATCGTCTACACCTTTTCTAAAAGAATTTTCAATACCCCAGAAGGAAATTGAAATCTCTAGTTTTTCTTCATATGGATTAGAAATTTTTTGTAGGACATCTTTTTCTATATCAGTCTCTTTGCTTTGGGCACAACCTGTTAGTACAGTGGATATAATCATAAATGTTAGAACAACAGCAATTGATTGTTTAAAAAAATGCATTAGCCTAAGACCCCCAGGAAATAAATTTTATGATATAAAAAGAATTATATTTTTTGAACAAAAAAAGAATCACTCTATTGTGAATATATCACAGAAAAAGTACTTAGTCAAATATTGTTTAATAAAAATCTACTAAAAAACTCAATAAAAAAACATTGGCGAAAAAAATAAAAAGTTTTCATATAGTGTTATTTTATGGTATTCTTTATGTATATTTTTAAGATAAGAGTAAGGATGGATAAATCATGAAATTCCTAGAGAAGGTTTCTATAAAAGTTCAACTATTCATAATTGCGATAACTACAATATTGATTATATTTTTTATTATCTTATCAGTGTATACTCAGATAAATGAAGTTTTTACAGAAAAAAATGGTGAATATGCAAAGGAATTGATATATCAGATTGAGAAAAAAGTAGATAATAATTGTGATTTAGTCAATCATATAGTCAAGAATATTGCTTTTAATAAGATAGTGCAAGATTATCTATTAGAGGAAAAATTAGATGATAAATATGAGATATTCAAAGAAGTTGATAAATATGTAAATAATATGATGAACTTGAAGGAAGGAATAATAGATATAGCTATCAAAAGTTCTGACGGGAGTATATATTATAAAAAAGAAGGCTCTAATATAAGTGCTGACAGAGATTTCATATTAAATGATAGAGTTTCTATATATTATAGCGGTATGGAAGAATATGATGATAATAAGGATTATAAAAAATGTTTTGTTGTAGCTACAAATGTTTTTTCCATAGATCCTAATAGAAGATATAATGAAAATATCGGGACCATATATTTATTTTTGGATGTAAATAGCATTGTTGGTAATACAGAAAAAATATTATCCAAGCAGACAAATACCAATCTATATCTAATCGACCGTAACGGAAAAATATTTTTGAGTAATGATAATAGGGTAGATGAGAATGTTGAAGAACTGAATCTGGGTGAAGAAACTTTTCTTGATAAAGTTAATGATGAAAGATACATAGTAGGTATGGCAAAACTGCCTTACATTGATGGTAAAATAGTAAGTAGAATACCAAAAAATGAGCTTTTGTATGATATTTCAGTGATTAGGAATAGACAGATAATGATAATAATCATTGCATTCTTGATTTTGGCAATACCTTTTTCAATTACCATACGAAATATTATAAGACCACTTAGAAAATTCAAGATATTCACAGCTAAGATTAATTCAGGTAATATGAAAGGACTAAAATCTAAAATCGATTTGGGTGGTTATAGTGAAATGGTATCTGTTTCCCATGAATTCAATTCCATGATGGAAGAGGTTAATAGCTTGACTCACAGGTTACTGAACACCAGTTCCAAACTATATGAAGCAGAGCTTGAGACTAAACAGGCAGAATTAGCATACCTAAGAAGTCAGATTAATCCGCATTTCTTATATAACACTCTAGAGTCCATTAAGGGTATTGCGGCAGATAATGAAGTACCAGAGATAATAAATATGACAAAAGCGTTGGGGAAAGTTTTTAAATATAGCGCTAAGGGATTGGACACGGTTTTATTAGAGGAAGAAGTAAAAGTTGTAAAATCTTATATTTACATACAACTCATACGTTTTGAGAACAGGTTTAGTGTTACATATAATATCAGTGATGAAGCCTTACTTTGTAATGTGCCAAAAATGATATTGCAGCCTATTGTTGAAAATTCCATTTTTTATGGATTAGAACCTCTGAGAGAAAAAGGGGAATTGACAATAGATGCAAAAATAGATTCAGAAGATAATCTGATAATTGTTGTAGAAGATAATGGAAAAGGTATGGATGATGTTTCATTAACCAATATCAGAAAACAATTAGATAATGATGATAGTTCTACATTATGGGAGAATACAAGAAGTATAGGACTTAGTAATGTTAATAACCGTATAAGACTAAGATATGGAAAAGGTTATGGTTTAACTATAGACAGTGAAGATGACAAAGGGACAAAGGTTACTTACAAACTACCAGGGAAGGTGAAATAGTGTACAGAATATTAATTGTTGATGATGAAAGGTTAGTAATTAAAAGTCTAAAAGCTAGTATCGATTGGCAGGAATATGGTTATAGTGTAATTGGAGAAGCAACTTCGGGGAAAGATGCATTAGAGTTCATTAATAAGCAAAAACCAGACCTTGTTTTCACAGATATAAGAATGCCGGAGATCAATGGTCTTGAATTAATAAAACGAGGTAAACGTATATCAGGAAAAACCCAATTCATTGTAGTAAGTGGTTATGCAGAATTTGCTTATGCTCAGAAGGCTATGCTCTATGGTGCCATGGGTTATTGTCTGAAACCCTTTGACGATGATGAGATAATAAATATATTAAAAAAAGTTAAAGCAAAACTGAAAGTGACTACTATCACTAATGATTATTCACTGTTGGATACAACATCAAAAGATAATAGAGAAAGCCTTATCAAGATATTAAAAGAAAATAAAGTAATAGATTCATACGCTGATAATAAAGTAATAATATTAGTTTCCATTGGAAAAAACGAACTGGAATTTTCCACGAGTGTAAGTCATGTTGATTTTAGATTAGGACCTAATAAATACGTATATATCATTCCTGTTGATAAAAGAGATTATATATTAAGCACCTTAGATATATCAGAAGATATAAAATCAGTAGGTATCAGTTCAATAATATCTATAGATGAGAATTTGAATAAGTACATAGAGAATACCACCATGGCAGCATATCAATTTTTCATTACTGGTAAAAGAGATTTATATACCACTGAGAATATAGATTATAAGGATATAGATAACCTAGTCAGAAAACTGGAGAATAGTGCAGGAAAAAAAGATATAAACACTATTAATAAGACTCTGGATAACATTTCTCAGTTAATTAAAAAAGCAGATTATAATATAAAACTTCTATTTCGTATGTATAATGTAATAATGTCTTTGTTTTATAGGATTGACGGAGAATATTATGAGAGATATATCTATAACTATGAACAGCTGACAGGGATATTTACATCAGCTGATGATATGATTGTATATCTTAGGGAGTTACTTAATAGTCAGCTAAAACTGAAACCCAAGTACCAACCAGAGAAAATTAAAAATAAGACTTTTCGGGATGTACTGCAATATGTTAACAAAAATTATTGTAATGATATATCTATCCAAAGTGTGTCCAAGAAATTTGTAATCAATCCAAGCTATCTAAGTCAGATGTTCAGAAAAGAGATAAAAAAGACTTTTACTCAATATTTGACAAGCCTTAGAATGTCTGACGCATGTGAATTATTGAAGGATACAGAATATACCATTAATGAGATTGCAGATAAAATAGGGTACAATGATTACTTTTACTTTGCTAAGACCTTCAAGAAATTTACTGGTAAGACTCCAGGTAATTATAGAGAAGAAAATTAATAGAATTATTGATTATGCCACCTTAGGGTGGCTTTTGTTATACATAAACAACTAAAAAAAGTACAAAAAATATCTAATTTATGTACAAATTACCTTATAGAATATACAAAGAATATCTAACTATAGTTAATACAAAACAAACTCCCAAAACATTATAATATAATCAGTCAGAAGAAATGAATTACTGATTAACAAACTGACTAAATACAAAAAAAGGGAGAGCGGTAGATATGAATATCAAAAAAATAATGGCTTTGTTACTAACAACATTACTTATTATGGGTACTTTTGTTGGTTGCGGTAATAATAAGCCAAAAGAAAGTAGTAAAACAGTTGACAAGAATACAGAAAAAGAAAATGGTTCAGGTGAAGAAGCTCAGGAGAAAGAAAGTAGTTTAAGCGGCGAAGTTGTTTACTGGTCAATGTGGAGTGAAAATGAGCCACAAGCCAAGATATTAAAAGGTGCCATAGAGAGATTTGAAAAAGCTAACCCTGATGTGAAAGTAGATGTTCAATGGCAGGGAAGAGGTGTAAGAGATTTAGTAATACCAGCTATAGAAGGTGGTCAAAAACTGGATATATTTGATTCTGACCCAGTTGGTATGTATACATCTCTTGGAAAAAGCTTATTGAATCTAGATGAATTATACTCATCTCCATCTATCAGTGACCCATCAAAAACTTTAGCAGAAACTATTTTACCATCCTTAGTTAAATGGGATAAATCTTTAGCTGATGGCGTGGAATTAAATGGTCATTTCTCAGTTCCATATGCACCATATGCTGTAACATGGTTCTACAACAAAGACCATTTTGAAAAAGCAGGTATCAAAAGCGTACCTAAGACTTGGGAAGAACTGGATGCTGCATGTGCAAGTCTAAAAGAAGCAGGATACAAACCGATTACAGTGGATGATGCATATTATTCAATGATGTTCTCATATTACCTTGATAGAGCTATAACAAATGATGAAGTAGCAAAATTGGTATCTGACAATACTGGTGAAAGCTGGGATAACCCTCTAGTGGTTCAAGCTATAGAAGCCTTTGAAGATTTCCATAAAAAAGGATATTTTGCACCTGAGATTGAAACTAACAAATATCCTGCAGGACAACAGCAAGTTGCACTTGATGAAGCTACAATGTATTTCAATGGTACATGGTTACCAGCAGAAGTATCTGCAACAACAGGTCCTGACTTCAACTGGGGTCAATTCACATTCCCAACTGTACCTAATGGAAAAGGAAAAATAACAGACCTTACATTTGGTGGTCAAGCATTCTTGGCTAATGCTAAGACTGATAATAAAGAAGCCACACTTGAATTATTAAAATATTTTGTTGATACAAAAACACAGGAAGCATTCGCTGAAGAAGGTTTAACAGCTTGTACTGTTGGTACAAAATGGCCTGATTCTATTGCAGACGCACAAGCTATTGTTAGTGAAGCTGATAAAAACATTAACTGGGGTGCTAATTTGAGTGGAGATTTTGCAGAAGCTATAGTAGTTCCAGAAATGGTTAATGTCATGATTGGTAAATCAACAGCAAAAGAATTCATAGAGAAAATGAAAAAAGATGCAAAAACTTATGCAAAATAATATATAAATAATTTGGTTACTAATTTTCATGGGGCTGTCCGACAGCCCCAACTTTACATAAAAATGGAGAATGATAATATGGGAAATATGAAAAAAAATGAAAGAAAAATGATTGTGTTGTTCATGGCTCCTGTGGTACTGATTTATCTAATATTCTTTTTATATCCAACTATCCGTACTGTTCATATGTCTTTTTTCAAAGTAAGGAATCTGGCAAGTCCAGCAAGTGAATGGAGCTTCGTAGGATTCAAGAATTATATGGACCTGACTAAGAATCCTTTGTTTGTTATATCTTATAAAAATATAATGGCAATACTTTTCATAGGTGGATTAGGAGTTTTTATTTTAGCGTTTTTCTTTGCTGTAGTACTTCAGAAGATGAAGACCAAGAAATTCTTTAGAGCGGCTATATATCTGCCTAATGTCATAACACCAGTTGCATTGGTTGTAATGTGGACTCAATATGTATTCAATTCAAGATTTGGTTTCCTAAAAAGTTTTTTTGGAGCCCTTGGACTTGATAGGCTTGCAGCTATACCATGGACATCACCAGATTGGGCATTCACTTCAATGATGATAGCCTTTTGTTTCGGTTCTGTAGGTTATTATATGGTTATAATCATGGCTGCCATGGATAAGATACCTAAGGATTTTTATGAATGTGCTGATCTTGAAGGGGCAGGAAGTTTTACCAAATTCTTTCGCATTACACTGCCTCTGATGAAAGATATATTAAGGACTGCAATAACATTTTGGTGTCTAGGTGCAATTAACTTTTTCTTATGGTCAAGAGTTTTCAGTGGTTCAGGAATGGATCCAAAGACACTTAGTCCAGCAAACTTGATGTTCAATATGATATTCGGTGGCAGTAAGACCCAGCAGGTAGCTGAACATATCAATGTTGGAATGGGTGCGGCGATAGGTGTGACTCTCTGTGCATCAGTCATACTGGTTTTTGTCATTCTCAACGTTGTAATAAGCAAAGAAAAATATGAGTATTAAGGAGGCATATTATGCAGGAAAAATCAAGTGGATTCAAAGTATCTAATATCAAAAATATGTTTCCTAGATTTCTAGGGAGGATAATAGTTGTTGCATGGGTTTTATTTACGGTAATAGTTATTGGATGGATATTCATTGCTTCCCTAAGTACAACAAAGGAGATATTTACCAATAAATTATTACATAGCGGATTACAGTTCAAGAATTATATCAAGACATTTCAGCTCTACAATGTGGGGAGATATTTCCTTAATAGTGCTATATATACGGTAACAGCATGTTTAGGAGTTATTTTTGTAGCTGCCCCAGCTTCTTACATTATGGCAAAATATGTATTCAAAGGCAAAAATATTGTTAGATTGGCTTATGCTTCTGCAATGGGGATTCCAGGAGCTATGATCATGGTACCTATGTTCATGCTTGTAGGTAAATTACATATGACAGAATCTATCTTGACATTGATTCTTATCTATATCTTTACATCAGTACCATTTACCATATTTTATCTGACAGGATTTTTTACAACCATTCCTAATGAGATACAGCAGGCGGCTTTGATAGATGGATGCAGCCATATAAAAGCATTCTGGAAAGTTATTTTCCCTTTAGCACAACCGGGTATTGTTACAGTTACAATGTTCAATTTCATAGGTATATGGAACGAATATCTATGGGCTCTAATCTTTGCAAGTAAAGCTGAGAAGAGGACACTTGCGATAGGATTGCAGTCTATTGTCCAGAGTATGAGTGTCACTGGGGATTATGCTTCACTTTTTGCAGGGGTAATCATTGTTTTCTTACCTACATTCATCTTGTTCATCATCCTGTCAAACAAGATAATGACTGGAATAACAGGTGGTTCAGTAAAAGGATAATATATTTTTATCTAACAATTGTACATTGATTACATAATTTTTGTCCATAGTATTATTTATTAATTTATGTATAATGACATTAAAAATGGATATTTATAGGAGGATGAGATATGGGCAAAGATGTAATGGTTCTGCAAAATAATAATGTTCAGATTAAGTATACAACAACTGATTTGGATTTGATTATAACCAGTGGAAGAAAAGAATGGAGATATGATAAATCTTATAATCCTTATATGGAGATTAAAGTAAATGATGAAAATAAGAAAATCAATTTCCAGGAAGCACAAAATATTTCCCATACAGAATATAAAACTGGCTTAGGAGAGGGGATAAAGTCAACTTATTCTTATTTCATTATCAAGGGACAACAATTAGATATAGCTTTTGAAACTCTTGTATGGATAGATAACACATATGGTGATGTACATTTTGAGTTTATTCCCATAAGAGAAATGAAAGGTATGATTAGAAAAGTAGTTTGGCCTGGACCATTTGAGTTCAATAAAACAGGTAGCGACAATTATACAGTTGTGCCAATGATGCAGGGATGTATAATTCCTACCAATTGGAAGGCAAAAGTAGAGCATATAGATGATGGACGCTATTATTCAAGAGATGCCTATATGCCTTGGTTTGGCCAGATTGAAGAGGAAAAAGGTTATATTGCTATAGCTGAAACTCCTTGGGATGGAGGTTATGACTTGGACCATGAAGGAACAGGTCATACTTATATAGCTCCTTATTGGGAGCCTTCTCTAGGTTATATCTCTTATAATAGAAAAATAGTATATAGATTCTTGGATGAGTGTGATTACAATACTTTGTGTAAGATTTATAGGGAATATATTAAACAGAAAGGTAAATTCATAACTCTAGAAGAAAAGAATATAAGAAATGCTAATGTTGCAAAACTTATAGGAAGTCCTATTATACATACTAATATATTTACCCACATAGTAGAAGACAGCATATATTATGACAAAGAAAATCCTGACAACAATGACCAACTGACAACCTTTGGTACAAGGACAGAACAATTGAAAAAGCTAAAAGAAATGGGTATAGATAAGGCATATGTTCATCTGGACGGATGGGGTAAGATGGGATATGACAATCAACATCCAGATGTGTTACCTCCTTGTGAAAAAGCTGGTGGCTACAAGGAAATGAAAGAATTATCAGATACCTGTAAAAGCTTGGATTATATTTTTGCCACACATGATAATTATAGAGATTACTATTTTGATGCAGAGACTTTTGACGAAAATCAAGCTGTTCTTAATGAAAATGGTAATGTTGATATGGAAGCAACATGGGCAGGAGGAAAACAAACTTATTTATGTACTACTTTTGCACCTTACTATGTCAAGAGAAATTTTGAACTATTAAAGAACAATGGTATAGAGTTGAAAGGAAGTTACATAGATGTATTCAGTGTTGTAGAACTTGATGAATGTTTTCATGAAAAGCATAAGATGTCAAAAAAAGATTGTATGGATAAAAGGACAGAATGTTTCAACTATGTTAGTTCTGAGGGGATATTAACTAGTTCAGAAGAGGGCTGCGATTGGGCAATACCACATATGAATCTTGTTCACCATGCTCCCCATGCCTTATATCCTAATATAGATACAGGCAGATCAAGGGGTATACCAGTACCTTTGCTGAACTTGGTTTATCATGAATGTATCATAATCCCATGGACCCTTTCAAAAGGGGGGTGGGGTATACCTGTACCTCAAGATGGATTCTTATATGCATTATTAAATGGTGGAGTAGGTTATCTTAGTATAGAGGCTGACAAAGAAGAAATTGAAAGGAATAAGATTGTATGCCAGCTATCTAATAGAGTTGCCATGTGTGAAATGGTAAGTCATGAATTTTTAGATGAAACATGCAATAAACAAAAGACAGTATTTTCTGATGGAACTTTTGTGGAAGTTGATTTTGATAATGACCAGTATAAGATTGGTAATTTATAAGTAGCACTATACCTAGCTGATATATGAGGAGAATAAAATTATGGATTATAAAAAAGAATATAAAGCACCTGAGTCATATTGTAATCTTAGCTTTGATGAGCCTATATTGAACTGGGATGAAGGAATTCCCTTAGGTAATGGACTAACAGGTTGTCTCATATGGGGAGATGGTTCTCCATTGAACTTCAGTCTGGATAGAGGAGATCTATGGGATAAACGTCCAGCCAGTGAGACTCTAAGAGATGATTTCAATTATAAGAAATTAATAGAACTAGTAGAAAACAAGGACCAGCAAGGAATAAGAAATTTATTTGATAACTGCTACAATAAACCAACTCCAACAAAAATTCCAGCAGGTAAATTAATACTGGATTATGGGAAAGTAAATAACATAAGCAGCCAATTAAATATTGAAAATGCTGTTGCTGACATCTGTATAGTAAAAGAGGAAGAAACCTCTAATATAAAAAGTTTCATACATGCAACTAAAAAGATAGGTTTAATGGCAGTATCTAATTACGAGATGGTAAAAGAATTAAAGATCATAGCTCCTAGGTTTGGAGTGAAATCGGATAAGCTAGAGGATGATGGATATAAGAATGAAGATAAATTACATAAATCTATAACAAATCTAGTATATCCCAAAATTGAGTTCCATAAGGAAGATAATCTAAGATGGTTTGTACAAAGAACAGCAGAAGACCTTGAGTACGGGATAATATTAGGTCAAAAGGTCATTGGAGATAATTTATATATTGTTTATAGTATCGGTTCAAGCATAGATGGTCAAGATTGGCTTGAAGAACATAAAAATAATATACTTGAAGCACTAGAATCTGGCTTTGATACTATGCTTATAGATCATATAAACTGGTGGAAGAAATTCTGGGAGAAAAGTTCAATTACTCTATATGATAAAGAATTAGAGAAAATGTGGTACCTGACTAACTACCTTTTTGGAGCATGTTCAAGAAAAAATGCTCCACCTATGCCATTACAAGGAGTATGGACTGCTGATAATGGTGAACTGCCTCCCTGGAAAGGTGATTATCATAATGATTTGAACACTCAATTAAGCTATCTTCATTACTTGAAAGCCAATCATATAGAAGAAGGAGAAAGCTTTTTGGATTTCCTATGGAATCTTCTACCTGAGGGACAAGAATTTGCAAAGAAATTCTTTGATGCAGAAGGACTATGTCTGCCAGCTGTTATGACTATAGATGGTAAACCCCTTGGAGGATGGCCTATGTATAGTCTGAATTTGACTAATCAGATATGGTTGTGTCAATTCTTCCAAAGGCATTGGGAGTATACTGGTGATGATGAGTTCTTGGAAAACAAGGCATACCCTTACTTAAGAGAAACAGCAAGATGTATGTTAAGATGGCTGAAACCAGGTAAGGATGGAAAATTGTATCTTCCATTATCTAGTTCACCAGAAATTCATGATGATGAATTAGAGGCATGGTTGACACCTAACAGTAATTATGATTTATCATTACTGAGATATCTCTTTTCAACCTTGTGTACAATGGCAGAGGTTCTAGGATATGAGGAAAAATCTATATGGAAAGAAAAATTAGAATTATTGCCTGAACTGGCTGTCAATGAAAATAATGTACTTATGTTGTGTCCAGACGAATCATTGAAAGAAAGTCATAGACATCATGGTCATGCAATGGCTATATATCCATTGGATTTGTTGAATTATAATCTAGGTGGTAGGGATAAAGAAATAATCGACAGTACCATTGAAGACTTAGAAAAATTGGGTAAAGGTCTTTGGGTAGGTTTTTCATTTACATGGATGTCAAAATTTTATTCCAGAAAGGGAAATGGAGAAGGGGCAGTATTTCAATTACAGCTCTTTTGGGAAAATCTTTGCTCCAAGAATGGTTTTCATCTTAATGGAGATTACAAAAGCAAAGGCTTGACTAATTGGCATTATAGACCATTCACATTGGAAAGCAATATGTGTGCTGCTGATTCTATCCAAGAAATGCTGTTACAGACATTCGATAGAGTAATAAGGGTATTTCCTGCTATACCTTATGAATGGAAGAAGAATGGTACTAGTTTCAACGACTTCAGAGGAATGAAAGGAATTTTAATTTCTTCATCAATTAAAGATGATAGAGTAGAATATATTCATCTAAAAGCTCATAAACAAGGTGAATACACTGTACAAAATAAGTTTAATTCAGAATTGATTATTATAAAAAGGAAAAATAATATTGAGAAAGTAAATTGTAAAGTAGGCTTGAATTTTATAGTTGACCTAATGGCTAATGAAGAATGTACCATAACAGCTAAATAATCAATAACTTACAAAAAGAATCTATTGCAAAACAATAAATTAAATTGATAATTGAAATGAGGAATTAAAATGAAACCATCACTTATATTTACTAATAATTATTATGAATGTGATCAAACCATCAAAGAGTCATCCGTACCATCAATCTGTGAGATGATAAATGTTCAAAACAAAGATAAACAAAAAAATTTCTTATCAGAAGATGAAGGATTACATATAGGATATGGTAAGGTCGTAGGCTGTTTTCCATATAAAGAGCAAAATCAGTATACTACTGATCTAAAAAACAGAGAGGTAGCAGTAGCAGTTTTAGAAAATGATTACTTGAAAGCAACATTCTTGACAGAGTATGGCGGTAGGTTATGGGAATTGATTGATAAGAAGTCGGGAAAGAATCTATTATATACAAATGATGTAATACAGCCTAGAAATCTAGCCCTAAGAAATGCATGGTTCAGTGGAGGCGTTGAATGGAACTTAGGTGTGATTGGACATTCACCTTTTACCTGCGATAAGTTATATGCAGCCGAAACAACTAGAGAAGACGGCATGCCCATACTTAGATTTTATGAATTTGAAAGAATACGTAAAGTAACTTATCAAATGGATTTTTGGCTAGAAGAAGATTCTAATATTTTATTCTGTAGAATGCGTATTGATAACAGAAATTCTGAAATGATACCTATGTATTGGTGGTCTAATATTGCTGTTCCAGAATACGAACACGGACGACTTGTTGTTCATGCAACAGAAGCTTATAAGAATTCTGCGAGTGGAGGTATAAGAAAAGTCCAAGTACCTGTTGATAATGAAGCCGGATATGATATCACATACTATGAAAATACCATATCATCAGTAGATTATTTTTTTGATATTCCATCAGATGCTAAGAAATATATTGCTAATGTTAATAATGAAGGGTACGGTCTTTTACAGCTATCCTCCAACCGACTCCAAGGTAGAAAACTGTTCTCATGGGGACATATAGAAGGTTCTGATAATTGGCAGGATGTATTGACTAAAAATGCAGGAAAATATATTGAAATTCAAGCTGGTGTAGCGAAAACTCAATATGAATGTATTCCAATGCCACCTAACACTGTTTGGGAATGGATAGAATGCTATACAAGTGTAGATGTTAAGCCAGATAGCATATTCAATGAGTATGATAACGCAGTAAGAACCGTGGATGCTCAAGTAGAGAATATCTGGGAGAAATATGACCTGAACACAATGGTTGCTGATACAAAAGATTCTATAGGAAAGAAAAAGTTCGATCTTGTTAGGAATGCCAGTGGTTACGGTGCTCTTGAAAATAGGCTAAGAGAAAAACTAGGAGAAATTTCAATAAGTAAACATCTTGAATTTCCAGTCAATGATGATGTAAGAGACTGGTTGGATATTCTGGAAAAGAACACCTTTACTCATAAGGACGCTCATATAGCGCCATCTAGTTTTGTAGTCGGTGATGAATGGATAGACATACTAGGAAAATCTTCTAAGTCAGAAGGAAAAGATAACTGGTATGTATGGTACCAATTAGGGGTTATGTACAAGTACACTAACAGGCTTGAAGAAGCTTTGAATTGTTTCAAGGAATCATTGTTTCTAGAAGTAAATAAATGGTCTTATCATGGAGCAGCATATATATATAATGAAATGAAGGATATTGATAAAGCAGTGAAATATGCGGTAAAAGCTATAGAGCTAGGCACAGATGATTATTCATTATGCGAAAGCTGTTTGAAACTTCTATTGAATAATGAATACTATGAATTCATAATTAAGACTTATCATATATTGGGGGAAGAAGTACAAAACAACAATCGAATAAAGATGTATCTAGCATTTGCCTATGTTAACACAGGTAACGTTGATATAGCTGACAGGATGATGAATGCAGAAGGAGGATTGGATGTTGTTGATATCCGTGAAGGAGAAATAACCATCACAGAATTATGGGAAGAAATATTCAAATTAAAAAATCCTGATGTGAGAGAAGAAGATATAAGAGTACCTAAAAAATATAATTATAAGATGAAAGTATACAGTGATAATTAAACTATAGATATTATATCTATGTATAATGTCACCAGATGACTTTAAGTAGGTGTTTTAATACAAATCTATATATTTTGGAGGAGAAGGTATATGAAAGATAGTATTATATATAAAAACACAAAGAAAATGCTTGTAACAATACTAGTATTTTGTATGATGATAAATATTAATCTAAGCATTTCCAAGGGAGTTTATGCAAGTGATGTAATGCCTGATACAGATACTTTTGTATCAACAACTAATTCTATCTATACTGATGATTTTAATGATAACACTATAGATAATCTTGCTGTAGTCAATAATCAAACAGCTAATATATATGGTTATGATGGGATTGTACGACTTCTAGGAACTAGTGGAGATGCATTCGTTGTAGATAATGATTCAATGGATATAAAGAATGGACTCTACCAATTTCGAATGAGACCATCAAGTGAATCCAGATGTGGAGGTCTATTCAGATATGCCTCCAATGATACTTATACTTGGGTGGGGTATGAAAAAGATGGTCATTGGAGGATTAGAGAGACCATAGATGGTGTTGCTTCCAATGATATATATGTCCAAAGGGATGAATTGACACCTTATCAGTGGTATACAGTGAGGGTAATATATATAGACAAATATATTAAGGTGACATGTAATGGTAAAGTAATCTACGAAGGTCAGTTGAATAATAGTCAGCCAGCCGTCAGTGGTAAGATTGGATTCATGGGTTGGTCGGAAACTGATAACTTGTTTGATGATATTCTACAGACTAATGATACTATGGCTACAACTGATATCACCAATGGTATGATTACGGTCAAACTAGATAAGTTTTTTCCACAACCATTAGAATACAGAATCAATAATACACAATCAATGCTCTATGGTGCAGATGCTCAAGAGCATCCTCAGATTAATATTAATGGAACTTCATATGATGTTAAAGTGACATCTCTTCAGACTAATGGGGATTCTGCGGATTATGATGTATACATACCAGGATTTGATGTCTCTATACATTACACTTTTACCCTAGAAGGGAATGCACTAGTTAGAAGAATTACAGATATAAGCGGTAATGGAGAACCTAATATAGAGACAATTACAATTACAACAGCTATTATGAGAACTGTGGAAGAACAATCTGGAGCTTATGGGATATATACCTTTTTAGAAAGCAATGGACATACCATAAGAGATATTGCCAACAGTGTATCAGGATTTCAAGGTACCTATGAATATACTGATTGGCCAATAATATGGAATGATAATGCTGTTGGAGCTGTTTATAACAATGTTTATGATTATCCATTTGTCTTTGCTGGTAAAACTGGAGCAGATGGTAAAAGATGTTTGGCTATCTATGATAATCAGTATCATTATAGGGTTAAAGGCATTAAACCAGATCTAATGTTCGAGAGTAGAACCTATATTGGTGGTGATACCAATAATAGCTCTTATGTAAATTGGGAAGATGGAGCTATATGGGTACGAGAACAGTTACCTCAATTGCCAGTGGAGTTAAAGAACTTTTTCCAGAATGGAGGTAATTGGCATCAAGTACAAGGAGCATATCAAGATGAAAAAAATACACTAGGAGGAGCTTCACAGATAAAGACCACCTATCCACAAACTTTGGCTTTCATGAAACAAATCTATTACCAAACAGAAGGCTCTAATCAAGTATTAGCATATGTTGGATGGAATGGACATGGACATGATGATGATTATCCTGATTGGAATCCGGTTTTCAATCCTGGATTAGGCGGTAAGGATACAGCTGTAGAATATTATTCAAAGATGAAAGAGTATAACGGTGAACTATCTTTTCATGTCAATGCAGATGATATGTATGAAGATTCACCTGCTTATGATGATGATATCTTAGCTAAAAATAAATTTGGTAATAGAATAAAGTCATGGCAGTATGGTGCATTACCAACAGCTTATGCCATTTCACATTTCAAAGACTATAAAAAAGGTACTATGGATACTAGAAGGAATCAATTTCTAGACAATTATTGGGAGCCATTGGTGATATATCAAGATGTAATGCTTGTGAAAAATAGTCCTTATGATGGTTATTATGATGCAGAAGAAAGATTTGCAATGAAGATGCAGGCAGATGGTTTTAAACAAAGAGGAGTCTATATGGCTACAGAATATTATCAGCCATTACATCGTAGAAATGGTATATTCGTATTCAAGAGTAGATGGGGAGATTCGAAAGTAGATAATTTCATTAATGAGGGACAAACAATATATGCTAAGTATTATGAAGACTCCAATCATTATCCAGGTGCAGGGTACAAAGAGACTTGGGGTGTGCTATCCTCCAACGAGAGATGGGGAAATATGAATATCACTCTAAAAGATGATATAGTAGATGATACATATATCTATGCATTACCAGCAGCATATATGAGGAACTATAATGCATTAAGCTGGACGGATAATAATAGTGAATATAAATTAACTTTTACTGACAATGTAGTTTCAAGATGGGATAAGGGAAATAACAAGTATAGTCTTACACATGGTGATGTTGTTATAGCCGATGCTTACGACAGGTTCATTCCTTCACCAGATGGTACAGAAAAAATATTCATCTTTTATGATGGGGCAAAATCACGTGAATGGACATTACCAGCTAGTTGGAATAATTACTCATTTGTTGACCTATATGAGCTGACAGAAAGCGGAAGGTCATATATCAAGAAGATACCAGTAATAAATGGTAAGGTTGATATATATGCAGAGAGTCATACTCCATACATAATTGTTAATGGAGATAATGGTCAGCCAAATGTTGGTCCAGTTGATTCTGCATTAAATAAAAATACTGTTTCTTCTTCCAATGATGGTTCTAATATATCAGATAAAGCTGTTGATGGAGATGATTCAACCTATTGGACAGCTAATGAAGCCAATAATCAGTGGATAGAGATAGACCTATCTCATGAGACTCAGGTAAATAGGGTAGAGATAAAAGAAAATGGCAGCAATATAACATCTTATCGTATCCAATATTGGAATGGTAGTGACTGGATTGATATTTATAGTGATGGAATAATAGGCTCATATATAAATAAATCATTCCAAACAGTAAGTACCAAAAAGATAAGATTATATATAGATACAGCTGACTCTAATCCTAGTATTTCACATTTTGGTACATTCAGTGATCAAAATCTAGTGATAGGCAAGAGTGTCAATGCATCATCAAAACATGATTATCTTTTTAGTAGTGTAGGTAATTTCAGTTATACTTATCAGACGATACCAGCATGTGCCATAGATGGAACAACGGAATCTTTCTGGGTAGCTGAAGGAGAGACTTCAGGGGCATGGTTAGAAGTTGATTTGGGTAGATTGATGTCATTTGACAGAGTGGTCATTAACGAGAGGGATAATGCAGTAAATGGATTCCGTTTACAATATTACAATGGTTCTTCATGGATGGATGTTTACTCAGGTACAACAATAGGAAGTTCTAAGGAAATAGATTTCAATAAGGTTCAAGGAACTAAGGTAAGGTTATATATTGATTCGGCATCAGGGGACCCTAAGATAGAAGAATTCTGTGTTTATGATGTAGGTGGAGTACAATACGATAAATAATAATTAATAACGAATAGGCTTCGGGTTAATCCCACAGCCTATTCGTTATTGGGGATTTATTATTTTTTATAATATATTTTTTTATAGTCTTTTGGACTCATACAGGTAAATCTTTTGAAAACGGTTGCAAAATATTGACTGGAGGAAAAGGATAGGGTGAATGCCACATCAGTTATTGTCATATCAGTCGTGCTTAATAGAATCTTGGCTGTGCCTATTTTTCTTCTTAGAATATATTCATGAGGAGGCATACTGAATTGGTTTTTGAACTTAGTCTTGAATCGTGTTTCAGATAGCCTGCAAATATCTGCTAGTTCAGAAATACTAATGTTGCTGTAGATGTTTTCTTCTATGTAATCTGTTATGTTTTGCATAGTATTGCTATAATAATCTCTATTTTGAGTATTCTTGCATTCTATTATGTTCAAGAGTAATTCTGAAACCAGATTTCTGATGATGGTTTTTTTATATGGAACATTTCTAAAGGGAACTTTTATCAGATTATCAAATATTTCAGAGATTCTTGTTGATGCTTTGAATACTCTATCTTCACTGTTATTAATCAATTTGACAATATTATCTCCTTCAATATCTCCGTAGCCTATTAAGTTATTCTTATGCTTATTAAGGTCTATGATAAAATAATAGAAATAGGCTTTATCTTCTGGATTACAGCCTGTACTATGAAGTTCGTCAGCATATACTATAAAACATTCACCACTTCTAACTACATAATCCTTGTCTTTGACATTATATATCTGTTCGCCCTTTACAATATACACTAATTCAATTTTATTCTCATGAATATGTGCATCTAGAGGCTGCCTTGCTTTTATATAGTTTACTTTCCCTAATTTAAAAGAGAATTCTTTATCAATAACTGAAAAATCCACAACGCAACGTTCATTAACACCAGTTTTCTTATTCACCAATAATCTCCCCTATATAATTTTTATCCATTTGTATGATATTATAGCACGTTACTATTTTGAAAGAAAGTTCTAGATGATTTTGATATAATGTAGCAAAAAGCAGGAGGTAAATTCTATGATTAATAAAATAAATTATCAAAAAGCAGTAAGGTTCGAAAGACCTGATTATATCCCTATGACATTTCATATCAATGATGCTTGTTGGGAGCATTATCCTCAAGAAGAACTATTTGAATTAATGGAAACACATAAATTCCTGTTTCCTGATTTCAAGAGACCAAAAGGGGTCTACAAACCTGTATTCGCTAATTGTGCACGTAAAAATGAGCCATTTGTAGATGATTGGGGTTGCTTATGGGAAACATCAATGGATGGAATTACAGGTACTGTAACTAAGCATCCGTTAGCTGATTGGGGAGCTTTTACTGACTATAAAGCACCAGACCCTACAAAGTGTATGGGTATAGGTAAAATTGATTGGAATAAAGCAGCCGAAGATATTAGAAGAATCAAGGAGAATGGAGATTTGGTTTATAGAGGACTACGTCATGGACATACTTTTCTTCAATTATGTGATATAAGAGGGTATCAAAACCTTATTTTTGATATGGTTGATAATCATCCTAATCTTGTAAAATTAATTGATATGGTTGAAGAATTCAACAGTTATATCGTTAATAAATACCTTGAAATAGGTGTTGATGTGATGGGTTATGCAGAGGATCTTGGAATGCAGAAAGGACCTATGATATCACCTGATTATTTTAAGCAATATATAAAACCAAGTTATGAGAGACTAATGAAACCAGCTCGTGATAAAGGAGTTATTGTCCATATGCACTCTGATGGGGATTTGCATGATCTAATTGATGATCTTATTGATGGTGGAGTAGAAGTTATAAACATGCAGGATAATACAAATGGTGTTGATTGGATAGCAGATAAGTTCGCTGGAAAAGTTTGTATAGAGCTTGATATTGATAGACAATTCATTACTCCTAATGGTACTCCAAAGGAGGTTGATACACTTATTAGAGAAGAGGTAGAAAAAATAGGAAGAAAAGAAGGCGGTCTCATGATGATCTATGGACTTTATCCTGGAATCCCTTTGGAAAATGTTAAAGCGTTGATGGATGCAATGGAGAAGTACGCTTTTTATTACTAATAGTACATATGTTATGCTTTTTAATCTGATAAGTAAATAAAAGATAAGGAATGTAAAAATATGCTCATATATCCACCATATTTATTTCAATATAATTAAGATATGAAATAAATAAGTTATAATTGAGGTGATGATATATGAGCTGTTTAATTTGACTTACGGGGATATTTCTCTGCTAGAATAATACTACATAGCCGTTTTCTTGAAGTTCAATGCAGTTAAAAACTATACAATATGGAGGAAAAGTAATGAAACGAATTGTAAGTCTTTTCATAATATCGGTTTTTTTATTTAGTTATATGTCTAGTGTGTTCAATATCAATAATGATGTTCAAGCGTCAACACCTCTTAGAAGACCTATATCGGAAGATAATCCTTTATTTTTCTATAATATATATTATGGAGATCAGGGACCAGATAATATTGAAGCATTTTGGAATATATTACCTGATGATGTCAAAGATTACTTTGCTATCATGATATTGCCTGAATCTCCTTACAATTATACTGAAGTCAATAGGAACTGGATTGAAAGCATGTTGGATAAAGCACAAGAATTAGGTGTTCCTGTAATTATCCAAAATGAATCCTTCAATACTCATAGTAATATACCAAAATCCTATTATTCACAGTTGTTTGATGAGTATTCTGTACTTATTGGATTATGTATTGCAGAGCTTAGTGTTGCCAATCTAGGTGTAGTTACGCCAGATGCCAGTACAATACAATCTATGAAGGATACTATTGATACTGTAGCAGCCAAAGGTGGTTATTTCATATGGCAGGATATGGCTACCTTTACTACACATGTTTTTCTTAAGATAGGAGCTGATAATGAGCTCTTCAATAAATTCAAGGATAACAGTGAGCATATTATTATTATGGATAAGCACAATGGAAAAAGTAAGCGTTTTGTTACACCAGCGGCGGCAATGGGATTATGGTTATCGGACTTAGCAGGCAATTGGGGAAGCAATTCAGAAGACTGGTTATGGGCTGAAGCAGGTTATTCAAGATTGTATGAAGAACCTGAATCTGTTATATGGACAGATATATTCAGAAAAGATGAATGGAAGAAAGTATTCACATTCCCAGATGCCCAATATGGAGTGGACTGGTTACAGGATATGGCATTTGGTGCCAATGTTTTTTCATTGGAATGTCCTTACCATGGTTTTACATCTATGGAATCAGACCAGTTGACACCAGCATTCAATAATGTTGTTCTACCACTGATTAGAAAAATGATTAACGATTCTATTATTCCAAGTAAACAGGAAGTATATGATAAAGTCAAGGTTGCATTCCATCCAACTGAGCAGAAGCCAGGTGCATTAGAGGATGATGAATTCTTCAAGAAATTGTATGGTGCTGATAATAGTGAGCATGAATGGATGCCTTCCAATGGAAGATATTTTGGAATACCAATATTACCTGTTTTATCAGGTGAAGATGAGATGAATCATTTTACTAGTATTCTTCATTCTAATAAATATGATGGTCATTTTCCATCTGTTTATGAAAAGGTCAACCTTATGAATTCTATTTATCATTCTATAGGGACTGGTGATTCTTGGTTTGTAAATGTTGATGATAACTGGTTTATTGCTAACCCTCATGAGAATGAGAATGTTGCTACTACTTTTGAGTTTCCTCTTAAAATAAATACCTGTACAAGTATCAGTGGACAGATTGACCCTCATACCTTCAGCATTATCGAAGAAGGTGAAAATTCTCTTGATATACATCTTAGCAATTATCGTATTGATGCTGAAACAGATGTATGGAATAATCCTAATTATGAATTTAAAAATGATATCAAAGAGTATGTTCGTAATCAGTATATTGCTAATCCTACAGATGATGAACTTCGCCAGAGTATCATTAAGATTAAGGGAGCTACAGATGGCGAACCAAGTATAACTAGTATAGAGGGTAATAATGGTTATAATTATTCTGCATCTTGGGACGAAGCACTAAAAGAATATACAATAACAGTAAATCATAATGGACCAGTTGATATAACAGTTAATGCAACAGGGATTAACGAGGATACTACCAGTAAAAACATTGCTCCTTTTGCACATGTAAGTACTTCCAGCTACGAAAACGGGGATAACATAGATGAGTATGCTATTGATGGTTCTATGAACACAAGATGGAATGCGGCACATAGTGACCAAGCAGGTTCATGGATGAAGCTTGAATTTGACAAAAAAGTTACATTCAATAAAGTTGTAATTAAAGAATTTCTGGATAGGATGACTGGATATGAGCTTCAATATTGGGATGGAATCCAGTGGGTTAATATTGCAGCTGCAACTAATGTTGATAATTCAGTACATACTTTTGATTTTGATCCAGTAACGGCTAATAAAGTAAGGCTATATGTAACAGAGACTAAAAAAGATTCCAATGGATGGGGAAGTGAACCATCAATATATGAATTTGAATTATACAGTGAGAGTGATGAGATTCCAGTAAGTGATCTAGGATATAATCTTGCTGCTAATAAGAATGTAAGCTGTTCCAGTTATCACAATAATGACGATTTCTATAAAGCCAATAATGTAACTGATAATAACCTTATGTCTAGATGGAATGCGGCAGGGGGTACTGGACCTGGTGAATGGCTGGAAATTGATTTTGGTGAGCCTACTACTTTCAGTAAGATTGTATTGAGAGAATTTTTGGATAGGATAACAGGTTATAAGTTACAATACCTGGATGGTAATGATTGGATAGATATTACTGAAGATTCAACTATAGGTCATTATTGTATCAATATATTTGAACCTATAGAATCAAGTAAGGTAAGATTATATATTACATCATCTAAAACAGACTCTTGTGGTTGGGGCAGAGACCCATCAATATATGAGTTTGAGGTTTATAATTAGGATATTAAATTATGAACAGTAGATAAAGGTGTCTGATAGTACATTAGATGCCTTTATCTTTGTTTTGTATATGTAGAGAATTAAAATTATTAAGAGATTCAGGGTTGGTAATATATAATATGAATTATATATAATTTTTAATTTTAGTTATCAATAATTAATGTTATAATGTATAACAAGATTTGCGAAGGAGGATACTAGTATGATTGATTTGAGAAGTGATACGGTAACTAATCCAACAACTAAGATGAGAGAAGCTATGTATAATGCTGTTGTCGGAGATGATGTCTATGGAGATGACCCTACAGTAAATGAGTTGGAGGAATATGCTGCCAAGTTAGTTGGTAAAGAGGCTGCTTTATTCGTACCAAGTGGAACTTTTGGAAACCAAGTTTCTCTACTAACACATTGTAATCGTGGGGATGAAGTGATATTAGGGGATGATTGTCATATAGTACAACATGAGGTTGGTTCATCATCTGTAATTGCAGGTGTTCAACTTAGAACTCTTACAAGTAACAAGGGAATATTGGATGTAGAAGAGATAAAAAGTAAAATAAGGGAAGACGACTTGCATTATCCAAAAACAGGTCTTATATGTGTGGAAAATGCTCATTCCAATGGAAGAGTCATACCAATAGAAGTATTAAAAGAAATATATTCAGTTGCCAAAAATCATGATATACCAATACATCTGGATGGTGCAAGGTTATTTAATGCGGCAGCTGCACTTGACGTAGAGGCAAAAGAGATTACTGGATATTGTGATTCTGTAATGTTCTGTTTGTCAAAAGGTCTATGTGCTCCAGTTGGTTCCATTGTAGCAGGAACTAAAACTTTTATTGACAAAGCCAGAAAGAATCGAAAACTTATGGGTGGTGGATTACGACAATCTGGTATATTAGCAGCGGCTGGATTGGTAGCATTGAAAGACATGACAAAGCGTTTGCATATTGACCATGAAAATGCTAAGAATTTGGCAGCTAAATTAAATGACTTAGACAATATTCAAGTGTTCTTGGAAGATACTCACATCAATATGGTATTCTTCAAGATAACTAAGGATATAGATTATGATGATATAATTAGTTATTACAATAAAAAAGATATCAAAGTTAATGGCCCTGAAAATGGTATTATGCGTTTTGTAACCAATAATGATGTCAGCGAAAAAGATGTTGATTATATAGTTGAATGTACTAATGAGTATCTGAACAAGTAGTAGAATGTTAAGAAGAATAATGCTTAGGAGAGCATCCGTGAATCTTCTTGAACTTTTTACTGAAGTAGAATACATCAGAGTATCCAACCATCTGTGATATCTCAGTGACATTGTATTTATTGGTATTAAGAAGTTTTTTGGCTTGTTCCATTCTAAGTTCCGTAATATATTGCAGAATGGACTGGCCAGCTATTTTTTTGAATATACTTCCTAAGTAAGTAGGAGTCAGTTCAAAGAAATCCGATATCTCAGCTACAGATAGAGTAGGGTCTGCATAGGTTTTCTGTATATACTTAATCACCCTATTGACTAAAGATGTATTGGATGGTTTTTCGTGATTGACGTAATCCATACATTGATTAGTGTAAGCTACAACTATATCTTGTAGATGTTGTAGAGAATAGTCTTCGGATATTAATTCTTGCACAAAACTGTTAATACATCTCTTAGAATTAATCTGGTCAGGAAAATTTATCTGTAGAGTAACAAATATTTCAGTTAATGACAAGATAAGATAATCTTTAGAAGCATTTTTTCTAATATTAATGAAGATATCATTTATCAATTTGGTAAGGTCTCTGGAATTCTTGGAATTCAAGCATAATAATAATTTTTTTCTTATAGCAATTGATTTTGGCTTATTTTTATTAAGTGACAATGAATTTTTGCTTAATATAATATTATCATCAATAAAATATCTCTGATAAAGAAGATTCCATACTAGATTATAGTTTCTAGTCCAATTCTCGTTTATAGGTATAAAATCACCAATAGATATAAAAACATTAACAGAGTCAGTTATATAATTGGTTATTAGTTGATTAATATAATTAATCTTAATTGCAGATTTACTTTTGATTATTAATTGAATTATTGATACTGATTCGTTTTCTTTAAATGATTGAGCTAAAACAGTTTTTTTATTTAACTCGTTAAAGTGCTTTGATAAATGATTTATGAATGATGATATGTAATTATCATGATCTTCTGGACAGAATACACCTATAAAGAGCAATGAATCATAATTTTTGATATCAGGATATTTTTTATATAGGCTGTGGATATTATTAAAATCCAAGATGGTATTATATAAATGTGTACGCTTTTGGTAATTATTATAATCATATATCTTTTGCTGTTTTTCTATAGATTTGAGTATAGTATTCTTGCATGAAAGAAGTGCTTCATTCAATGTTTCCTTATTGATAGGTTTTAATAGATAATCTTCTACCTTGAACTTAACGGCTTTTTGAGCATAATCAAAATCGTTGTAACCAGTTAATATAATGATTTTAGTGTTGATATTATTAGTCATAATATATTCAGCTACTTGAATTCCCGATTTTATAGGCATTTTTATATCCAACATGAGTATATCAACTTGAGTATTACTTATTTTATCTATAACTTCATTTCCATTTTCTGCTTCACCAATGAATTCTAGTTTTAATTCTTCCCAGTCAATAATTTTCTTTAATCTTTGTCTAATAAAATATTCATCATCAGCAATTAAAACAGTTAACATAGAAAAAACCTCCATATAATTATATTTTGTCTCGTTTAGGAATAGTTACTGTTACTTCACAGCCCATACAGGGTTCACTGGTAATATTAAGTCCATAATCTTTACCATAATATAATTTCACTCTCTTATCTATATTAGTTATTCCAAAACTGCTTTCGTTTTCACTCCAAATAGTCGCTAATCGTTCCTTGGTAATTCCAATACCATTATCAGTAACAGTGAATATTATCTTATTATCTGATTCTCTGACACTGATTCTTATTATACCTTTTCCTTCAATTTCTTTTATACCATGATATATACTATTTTCAACAATTGGCTGCAACAACAGTTTCAGACAGATTTTATCTTTTAAGGAGTCAGGACAATCAATAGTATATTCGAATTTATTATAATACCTGATCAGCATAATGTGCAAATATGATTCTATGATGGATAATTCATTTTCTATAGTTATGAAAGAGCTGCCTTTATTCAATATTTCTCTATAGAACTGAGAAAGATTCATTACTATGTCCGTAAGTTTTTCTTTTTCATCTATTTCTGCAAGAGAACAGATATTGTCAAGTGCGTTGTATAGAAAATGAGGGTTTATCTGCTGTTGTAGTAGGTCTAGTGATAATTTTTGCTTCATTTTTTGCTCTTTTATCAAATCGTTAGTTAATTTTGATTGGGCTGTAAGCATCTTGTTGAATTCACCATAAAGGAATCCTATCTCTTCACCTACCTGCAATTCTTCCATTGGTTCCCAATTCCCTTTGATTACATGTTGTATATGACCAATTAGTTTGTGAATTGGTGAAGTAATGGTTTTTGATATCTTATGAGAGAAAATAGTGGCTAGTGCTATACCGCACAAGGCTATTAGTGCAGAAAGCAGTATAATAGTAAAAAATGGCTTCAAAAAGAAATTTCTATTTATTTCATGCATTATATACCAGTCCAGTTTGGGAAAATATCTATAGAAAACAATATTGTCTTCTAAAAAAGTATATCCTGAGGATTCATTTTCAACAACATCAAGAAAATTGACGTAGTATTGATATAACTTATAAAAACCATCTGTACTCTTGATTAAACCATATTTATCTAGAATGAATTGATTACCATAACCGTGTTTGGTATTATAGCTGTATATATCTGATATAGCAGTTTCAGGAATTGATATTTCAATATATCCTAATAACTGTCCCAGATCATAGCTGTAAAAATCTTGTAGATATGATACAACATTAATTGTATCTTTTACCATATATGGCAGCATCTTTTCTCTTGATACCCATATGTTTTTGGATATATCAATACCTAGTATATCCGGTGGAGTAGCAGATGTATCTGTTGTAGCAAGGAGGCTTCTGTCACAGCTATAGATTGATACAGAATGAATAAATTTTGTTGATTGGATTATTGTATCAATTCTATTTTTTAGAGCAATGGAATCCAGATATGTGAAGGCTTGGTCTTTTCTATAATATTTACTTGCCAATTCTTGAACTATGGGGTCTACAGCTATAGTTTTACCAAAGTTCTCAACTGTAGTGAGAGAGAATTCAAGTTGCTTGGATATATAATTCAATTCATTCAATGAAGAAGTTGTTGTAAGGTCAAATTGACGAGATACAATAATGGTTGATGTTATAATAAAAATCAGGGAAATAATAATTGCAGAGGTCAATATGATACTTAGAAAAATCTTTGTGTTTATTGATAGAGTATGTACTTTTTTTGAGAATGCAGTCATGAATATTACCACCTTAATCAAGAGTCATTAATAGTTATAAGAGTATTACTAGAACTTCTATTGAATTTGTCAATATTGTTAATCTTACTATTTAATATAAGTTTAAATTATGTAAATGTACTATAAGTATACATGAAAAAATTTTATATGTAAAAAATATATAGAAAAAGTACAAAAGATATTAGAAATGTCTATGGCTGGTTTGTATATTTTTTGATATTATACAGTTGCGATAATGAATCATAATATAAAAACAAGGGGGTACAACAATGAAAAAAATTATTGCGTTACTTTTAGTATTGACAATGGGTATTGGTTTAACAGCTTGTGGTAGCAAAGACACTTCAAAAGATACATCCAAAGATTCGAAAGATGAAAAGATTGAAATTAGACTTTTGACAAGATCAGCAGGACCAAGTATGTCAGCACAGATTTTTAGAGATATCCTAAAGGATTTTGAAGAAAAGCATCCCGATGTAGTGATAATTGATGAATCACAAGGTGATGAATCCTCTTTCAACAACAAATTAAAAACAGATATAGCATCAGGAACATTACCTAATATTTTTAGGATTCAAGGAGTATCTAATCTTGGTGAATACATTAAGAATGGTATGATAATGAATATGGACCCTATATACGAAGCTGATAAGGAGTGGAGCCAAGGTTTGACAGAAGGTGCTGTCAATTATTATAAGGTTCCAGGCTTTGATGGTTCATATGGTGTACCAGCTGAATCAGGGTTAATAGGAGTCTTCTATAACGAAGTAGTTCTAAAAGAAGCAGGAATTGATAAATTCCCTGAGACATGGAATGAGTTAAAAGCTGCAATTGAAAAAATAAAAGCAATCAATAAAACTCCAATAGCTCTTGGAGCAAAATCAACTTACATGGCGGGACATCTACATAATAACATTTTATACAAATGGTTAGGAGCAGATGCACCAAAGGCTCTTGGTGACAGAACTATGAAATGGACAGATTCAGAAGTTGTGGAAACACTTAGCTATGTAAAAGAATTATATGATATGGGTGCTTTTCCAGAGGGTGTTGCAGGCTTAAGTGATGATATTGTAATTACTCAATTCTTAAAAGGTGAAGCGGCTATGATTATTACTGGTCCTTGGAACATTGGAAAATTCACTAGTGAAGAAGAGACTGAGTATTATAATGATATCAAGATTGCAAAATTCCCATATTTTGAAGATAAACCTCAATTCAAAGATCATGATATGCAATCCATCAATCCTTTCATGATTAATGGAAAATTGGAAGGTAAGGAAAAAGAATATACCATAGAGTTAATGAAAATGCTAACATCTGCTGATGCAGCGAAAAGATATGCAGAAGAAGCGCAGAGTATCATGCCTAGAAATGATATGGTACTTGATGAAGGCTCTCTAAGCAAGTTATTCCAAGATGTTGTAGAGTTGAGCGGAACATCTACAGGTATTGCAGTTGATGTATTTGATTTTGACCCATTAGCATCTATGCAGGATAGAACAAGAAACTCAATCGTAGGTATGTTCGTGGGTAATACACCAGAACAAGCGGCTCAAGAGATTCAAGCAGAAATTTATAAATCAAAATAAAAATAAATAAAAGTTAATAATACAAAAGAGAATTCTTGAGCTGTTATTCAACTTGGGAATTCTCATTTGCATATATGGGAGGGAGAAAAAATTGCGTAAAATAAAAAGCAAAAAGGACGGAACTAAAATTTTAATGTTTTTAATTCCGGCTCTAGTGATATATATACTATTTATGGTTATACCAATGATCGGTGCAGTTTTCTTTTCAGCGTCTGAATGGAGTGGAATAAAAGGAGCTCCTATAGACTTTGTAGGGTTCAAGAATTACATATCTGTCTTTCAGAGTTCAGCATTTATATTGTCATTGAAGAATATGGGCAGAATGGTTTTCTTCAGTGTATTATTCCATACACCTATAGCCCTTTTATTGGCTGTGGCGATAAATGCAAAATTCAGAGGATATAGATTCTTCAAAGCTGTATTTTTTGTACCAACAATATTCCCTTTGACAGCTGTTGGATTATTGTGGTATTTCATATTCATGCCTAACGGTTCTCTTAACCATCTATTATCTACTATTGGGCTTGACAGCTTAGTTACAAGTTGGCTGATTAATCCTGGGACAGCAATAAATACAATAATATTCGTTAATATCTGGGCTGGTATTGGTTATTATATGGTTATTTTATTGGCTGGACTTACTACTATACCAAATGAAGTATATGAAGCGGCTGCTATTGATGGGGCATCAAGCTTCAAAAAATTCTTTCATGTAACAATTCCTATGTTAAAACCTATCATCAGTATGTGTATTTTGATGGATATAATTGGTACAATAAAAGTTTTTGATTTGATTTTCGTCATGACAGAAGGAGGACCTAATGGACTTACCAATCTGCCAACGACGTTAATGTATTACGAAGCATTTAGATATGATAATTATGGTGTAGGTAGTGCTATAGGAGTTATTATATTATTGATTGCGCTGGTTCTTACATTAGGAAGTAAATGGATTATGAGAAAAAAAGAAGCTTGATGGAGGTGAAGAGATGAAAAAAACAAAAAAGAAATCAAACAGGACCTTAAAGAAAATGGGAGTGTATATTTTCTTAATAGTTATGGCTCTGGTCTTTGTTGGACCTATGGTCTTTACATTATTATCATCAATGAAAGGGAATGTAGAGATCTTTGATAATCCGTTTGGATTGCCTGAGAAATTTTTAATTAGTAATTATGTTACTGCATGGAAAGAAGCCAATATGGGTACTTATTTTGTTAATAGTATACTCATATCTGTATCCACGGTAGCGATTTTGATTGTGGTATCATCTATGGTTGCTTATGTATTAGCAAGATTTGATTTTAAATTGAATAAGTTCCTAGGAATATTTTTCTTATTGGGTATGATGATTCCAATGCATACAATTCTTGTTCCAGTTGCATATATAATAGGATCATTTAATCTTAAGAATAATATTTTTGCCCTTATTCTTCTATATGTTGCGTTTTCATTGCCCTTCAGTATATTTGTCTTGACATCTTTCATGAAAGGTATCAATGCATCTCTAGAAGAAGCGGCAATCATCGATGGGGCAGGTTATTTTCAGATATATTCAAGAGTAATGTTGCCATTGACAGTTCCAGCTATTTCTACAGTTTCAATTTTTAACTTTTTAGGTGCTTGGAATAATGTTCTTTTCCCATTGCTATTTATCAACAATAACAAGCTAAAACCTATTTCACTAGGATTGCTCAATTTCAATGGTGAGAGAGGTTCAGAATATGGACCATTGATGGCTGCAATCATCATTACTGTTTTTGTACCTTTCGTCATATATCTATTATTCCAGGAAAAAGTAGAAAGTGGATTGGCGGCTGGTGCTATCAAAGGTTAAGAAATATAATATTACTATGTAGATATAAAATGGAGCCAGCTATACAAAAGTCAAGTAAAAAATGAAATAAAAGAAGAAAATATTGAATAGATAAAAAAGAACATCATAAATAAAGGTACTGCTAAGAATACCTAAATTATATTGTGAGTTATGTAATGTATATAAAATCCTCTTTACTGTTAAGCATAGCGAAAATGGTATTTATCATGTTTTTGGACACATTACAAAGTGCAGAATTATGATGCTTGCCTTGAAGTTTTTTCTTATGATATTTCTGACGGAATTGATTGTTCTTGCCTTTTCCTACACACGCAACACGTGTAGCTGTAAAAATGGAAGTTCTGAGGTATTTAGAGCCACGTTTAGATATGCGACACCGTTTACCTTTGAACTCTCCTGATTCATAGATGGAGGGATCAAGACCGGCAAATGCTAATAGTTGAGAAGGTGAATTAAAGCGTGAGATATCACCGATTTCACCAATGATAGAAGCACCAATAACGTTACCAACACCTGGTATTGTTGTTATAAAATCAAAATCAGCCATCAGAGCATCAAGATGTTTATCGATAATAGCAATCTGTTTGTTGTAGTGATTGATGTCATCGATGATAGACTCTATAAGAAGTGAGTTGGTAATAGAAGTATCACCAATTGTTTTTTTAGCAAGATTTTTGATTAATTGAGCAGCAGAAACACGATCCCCCTTGATTTTGATAATGCTTACAAGTGTGTCAAGATGCATACGAGCAATCTTAGCAGGAGCTGGATAAGAAGAGAAAAGATTCATAGCCCACTGAGAATGCTGTTTGAAGTGTTTGATAAACTCAGGGAAAGTAATCTGGAGCAATCGAGTGAACTCCATTTTGGCCTTTGCAAGGGTATGAAGTTTATCTAGACGTAATCTAGATAATGACTTAAGTTCAGAAGTCGTGTATAGTGTAGATATATAGGGTTTGAGATGCGTGAAATTATGCATGATATATCTACAGATTGCAAGGCAGTCAAGTTTATCAGTTTTTGTGTTTCTTAGTGAATATGCCATTCTACTGTGGTGGGTTAGAACGGGGTTAATCATATACACGTTGAAACCGGCAGAGTGCAAGAAGTCACGGATGTTACTGGAGTAAATACCAGTTTCTTCAAGCCCTATATGGACGTTATCAAAAAGCTCCGTATGGGAAGAAATTTCCGTATGGAGTTTTTTAAATCCAGCAGAAGAGTTTTCGATAGTAAAAGACTCTGAAAGGATTTCACCGTACTCTGAAATAATAATTACATCATGTTTTTTTGAAGCGACATCAATGCCAATAAAAAGCATGTTAAGACCTCCTAGATATATTTAAACATTGTGCGACCACAAACTAAAATTCGGATGACCTTGTAAATGAAACGTCAAGCGTTAACCAGCTAATTTATCCTTTGAATAATAGTTGTGGGTATACCCTCCATTCAACGGTCGAGCCGTAGGTAAAACATGGAATACTCCACAACGTTTATCTAAATATTATATAGGAAAATAATATAAAGCAGAAATAAGAAAGGAGAGTATACTGATGTATCAATCTGATATATTTAGTATACAAGGGTTATTATGAATGATTTAAGATACAGGCAAGTTCATTTGGATTTTCATACAAGTGAATATATTCCAAGGGTAGCTGAGAATTTTGACGGAGATGATTTTGCTAGTACGTTAAAGGATGCACACATCAATTCTATTACATGCTTTGCGAGATGTCATCATGGATACCTATACTATCCATCCAAGTCACAACCAGATATGATACATCCGAATCTTGTAAAAAAAGATTTGTTATTGCAGCAGATAGAAGCTTGTCATAAGTATGGCATCAAAGCGCCTATCTATACAACGGTACAATGGGATGGATATATAGCCAGAAAACACCCAGAATGGCTAGCGATTGATGAAGAGGGAAAGTACATAAATAGTCAGGATGTACCTGAACCACATTTTTATTATACTATCTGTCTCAACAGTGATTACAGAGAGTATTTCAAAAATCATATACAAGATATTATTAATGTAGTGGGAGTAGATAATATAGACGGATTTTTCATGGATATATTATTCAAAGTTGATTGTAACTGTCCAAAATGTGTTGAGAAAATGACTGGACTAGGATTCAATCCAAAAGAGAAAACAGATAGAATAGCCTACTCACTAGAAATGTTACATGAATTCAAAAGCGAAATAACAGAGTTTATTACTGAGAGAGTACCAGACACTAGTATTTTCTATAATAGTTCCCATGTTGGACCAGCATTGAAAGATAGTTTGAAGGAGTATTCCCATCTTGAATTGGAATCATTACCAAGTGGTGGATGGGGTTATATGCATTTTCCTACAACTGTAAGATATGCAAGAAATTTGGGTAAAGAGATTCTTGGGATGACAGGAAAATTTCATACTTATTGGGGAGATTTTCATTCACTGAAAAATAAAGCAGCCCTTGAATTTGAATGTTTTCAAATGTTAGCAATGAATGCAGGTTGTTCAATAGGAGACCAACTTGACCCAAGAGGTAAATTATCTGTTGGAGCTTATGATTTGATAGGGCATGTTTATAAACAAGTCCATGAAAAAGAACCTTATTGTATAGGTGCTAAGGCATTGACTGAAATAGGGGTAATGACACCAGAAGAATATTATACAGCTAAAGACCATGATCTAGGATTACCACCTGCATTGGTAGGTACTGTAAGAATGCTGCAGGAATTATCATACCAATTTGATATTATAGATAGTAGAACAGATCTATCAAAGTATAAACTTGTAATATTACCTGATGATATAGATTACTCACCAAGATTGGAAAACATTTTGCAAAAGTATATAAGTAACGGTGGAAAAGTTATAGGAAGTTATCATTCCTGTATAGATACTGTAAATGGTACTAGCAAACTCTATGGTGTAACTTATAAACAGGAGTCTCCATATTACAGGGATTTTATTTATCCTAATAATCTTATTGGAAAGGATTTATCTGAAGAAGAATATGTAATGTATCTAAGAGGTGCTCAGGTTGAAGCTAAGGAAAGTCTAATACTTATGAATACTGTAAAGCCTTATTTCAATAGGGAAGGTAAGAAATTCTGTTCACATCAGCATACACCATCATCAGGAGAAAAAGGATATCCAGCAGTAACAAGAAAGGATAATGTAATATATTTTTCACATCCTATATTTAAAACATATCGACAATATAGTCCTATATGGTGTAAAATGATAATTAAAGATGCAATAGGATTGTTGTTGGATGAAAAGTATGTCGAGCATAATGGACCTTCTACAATAGTGACTACAATGAATACCCAGTGTAAAGAGAACAGAGATATTCTTCATGTATTACATTATATAGCAGAAAAAAGGGCAGAGAATCTATATACTATTGAAGATATCATTCCTCTAGCTAACATATCATTCCAAGTATTTGTAGGAGATAAAGAAGTCGACAATCTCTTTAATATTTCTGATAAGCAAACTATTGAATATAAACGGAAAGGTAATTATATTCTATTTACAGCAGATAAGATTGAAGGGCATGAGATGTTCTGTATAGAATATAATTAAAACAAACTGGTGAAGCCATATGATAAGTGTTAGTGGAAAAAGGGATTACAAAGGGCAAGTTATTTTTTTATATGAAGATGATTCAAGTTATATACCAGATGAAGTGTTAGAAGCCAGAAATATCTCCAGCACTTTAGAAGGTAAGCTGTATTCTGTAACAAACATATATATATCCAATAAATTCTATGTCATTGTTGGTTTAGGTGGCTACCGTGATTTAGATATGAAGAAATTAAAATCAGTTGTAGCCAAGAGCGTAAAACAGATGAAGAAAGCAGGTATAGAGGAATATGGTATGGACATTACTCCTTTTATACAAAGATTTGATAGTCAATGTTTATTCCACTTAGTAGAAGGTATCAAATTAGGTAATTATGAATTCTATGGTTATAAGACTGATAAAAAAGAATATGATTACACTGTTTTTCTCCAAGGAATCCATAAGGACATTAATCAGGTTAAAGAAATAATACATAAAGCAGAAAATATTGTAGATGGCATAATCATAGCTAGAGATTTGGTTAATGCACCAGCCAATAGATTAACGCCTGAATTGTTGTCACAGGAAGTTATATTATTAGGTGATAAAGCTGGTTTTGAAGTGGAGATTCTTAAAGAAGATGAATTGGAAGAGTTGAATATGAAAGCTTTTCTAACGGTTGGCAGTAGTAGCGGTAACTCACCAAGATTAATTGTAATGCGTTATAAAGGCGATTCTACAAGTGATAAGGTTGCTGGATTAGTTGGAAAAGGTGTTACCTGCGATACAGGAGGATATTGTTTGAAAGCCAGTAATACAATGGGTGGCATAAAAGGTGATATGGCTGGTGGAGCAGCGGTTATAGGAGCTATATATGGATTGGCAATGAATAAAGTCAAGACTAATGTTGTGGGAATTATCCCAGCCTGTGAAAACCGTATTTCAAGGGAAAGTTATATACCTGGCGATGTAATTGATTCTATGTCAGGTAAGACAATAGAAATAATCAATACAGATGCAGAAGGAAGATTAATTCTTGCAGATGCAATTACATATGGTATAAAAGTAGAAGGTATAGATAAAGTAATAGATATTGCAACACTTACCAGTGCTGTTGTTGCAGCATTAGGATTTACAACAACTGGGGTATTGACTAATAACACAGAGTTTTATGATAAATTGATAAAAGCCTCAGAAAAATCAGGAGAACAGTTTTGGAGATTTCCTATATATGATGAGTATAGGGATATGTTAAAAAGTGATATAGCAGATATTAAAAATATGGGTAAGGATTATCTAGGGACAGTAACAGCAGGATTGTTTATTGGAAGTTTTGCAGAGAAACTGCCATGGATTCATATGGATATAGCTGGTACTGCATGGGTGAATCCGCCAATATTCCAGTATCAGTCTGAAGGTGCTACAGGTGCCCCAGTCACATCACTTTACTTTTTATTTGGAATGGGAGACGAATAAGATGTATATTCTTGAAGGTTGTGTAGACTCAGTAGAATCAGCTATAGAAGCAGAAAAAGGTGGTGGTAACCGTCTTGAATTATGCAGTAATCTAATCATAGGTGGTACAACCCCTAGTATCAACCTTTTTAATATGGTAAGAGAACATACTAATATAAAGATTAATGTGCTGATTCGTCCAAGATTTGGAGACTTTTGTTATTCAGATAAAGAATTTGAAGTAATTAAAAGAGAAGTTAAAATGTTTCAGGAAGCAGGTGCAGATGGAGTAGTAATAGGTGTACTTAATCCTGATGGAACTTTGGATATAGATAGAATGAATGAGCTGATCCATATTACAGAAGGGATGCATATAACATTACATCGTGCCTTTGATATGTGTAAGAATCCTTTAGAAACATTAGAACAGGCAAAACAATTAGGAATCAATACCATTCTAACATCCGGACAGAAGAATAGCTGCTATGATGGAAAAGAACTAATCAGAGAGTTGGTCAACAATTCTAAGGGCAAAGTAGATATTCTTATAGGTGGCGGTGTTAAGGCAGAAATAATAAAAGAAATGTATAAATTTACTGGAGCTGTCTCATATCATATGTCTGGTAAAGAGGTAATAAACAGTTCCATGGAATACAGAAAAGAAGAGGTAAGCATGGGTATTGCCTCATTAAGTGAATATAGTATATGGCAGACAAGTTCCACAAAAATATCACAGGTAAAAGATATTTTAGAAAAACTTATAAGTAATTAAAATAATAAAAGAAGGTGTTATATATGTTGTTTTCTAATGAACTCAAGAAAACTATTGATGCTGATTTTGAAGAAGTTCTGAAACTTATAGAGTATAAGAAACAAGAAATACAAAGGGGATTAGATCAATGTAACGAAATAGAACAGTATTGCATTAAGTTCTTATATACATGTATGCCTCTTAGCGATATGGCAAATTATAGCTTTGATATATATTTGAGTTATGTAAGACATGGACTTTTTCTAAAAGAGAATATGCCTTGGGGAGATAAAATACCATCAAACATATTTCTTAAATATGTGATGTTCTATCGTATCAATAATGAGAACATAGAAGATTGTAGACGTACTTTCTATAATAATCTTATTGATAGGATAAAAGACAAGGACATGCCAGAAGCTGTAATCGAAGTCAATTACTGGTGCTTGGAACAAGCCACATATCAAACAACTGACGAAAGAACAGCTTCTCCACTTACAGTTTTAAGATCGGCTTACGGTAGATGCGGAGAAGAATCCACTTTCACAGTCACAGCCCTTAGAAGTGTTGGAATTCCAGCTAGACAGGTGTATGTACCTAGATGGTCACACTGCGACGATAATCATGCGTGGGTAGAAGTGTGGTGTAATGGTAAGTGGAATTATCTTGGAGCCTGTGAACCAGAACCCTCACTAAACATAGGATGGTTTACAGCTGCAGCATCTAGAGCAATGCTCATTAACAGCAGAATATTTACTTCTATGAATAATGTGAATCAGATAGTTGATGAAGAACTGATATCTAAAAATGATAAAGCAGCTCTTGTGAATAGTATAGAAAACTATGCAGATACCAAGAAATTAGTAGTCAAAATACTAGATTCTAATAATGAACCTATGGATAAAGTAAAAGTTCGGTTTGAAGTACTTAATTATTCTGAGTTCTATCCTGTAGCTACGGTTATTACTAATAATGACGGAATAGCTGGAGTAACACTAGGACTTGGAGATATCTATATTCATGCTGTCAAGGATAATAGATTCATAAATAAACTTGTAGATACCAGAAACCAAGATGAGATAGTTCTCTCATGGAATGATTCTATAATAGAAGAAGTAGTAGTGGAGGATATTGATATCGTTCCACCTATTGATAATATGAAATATGCTATAAGTCTTACAGATAGTGAAAAAGAATCAGGTAAAAAACGCTTCACAGAATGTAATCATAAACGAAAACAAAAAGAGAGCAATTTTATCACCCATGATAATGTATCAAAGTTAATGAATGAAAATAATTATAAAGATGATGCTCTAAAAGATATTTTCATAAAATCTAAGGGTAATTACCAAGAAATCAAAGCTTTCATTGACAGCAAAATAGAGTGCTCAATAGATGATAAAATAATATTATTAACGAGTCTTTCTAATAAAGATTACACAGATATCACTAACACTATACTCCAAGAACATCTAATATATTCTATGGAATACAAAAGCAACTATCCAGAAGAGATATTCCAAAATTATATTATGAATCCTAGAGTACATTTTGAGATGATTACCAATTATAGAAAGTACATATTAGATTATTTTGACGAAGACACAAAGAAGAGATTTATTGAACACCCAACGAGCATATGGGATTATATAGATACATATATTACTGAACTTCCCAAATTAGAATATAACCTACTATCCACTAATCCAGTTGACTTGCTCAAGCTTAAAAAAGGGAACAGCATGTCCAAGAAAATACTTTTCGTCGCTATTTGTCGTACACTAGGTATCCCTGCAAGAATAGACAAAGAAAATCTTGAATTGCAATACTATACTGAAGATAGATTCATTAACGTTAACCATATATTACAGAAGAGTCATATTAAACTAACTCTTATCAACGAAGATAATACCAACTGGAAATACTGGTTGAACTTCACTATAGCCAAATTAAATAATGGAGTATATGAAACCCTCGATCTTGTTGACAGGAAATGGGTTAATGACAAACTTACCTTAGAATTGGAACCAGGAAACTATAGAATCATAACATCCAACAGAATGCCAAATGGAAGTATCTTCTCAAAGAAATACTGTTTCATACTATTTGTTGAAAAAGAATTAGGTATTTCCTTACGCCAAGGCAAACTAGAGGATATGTTCAAAAATATTGAAATCAATGATTTCAAGTTAATAGACAAAGATAACAATAAAATAATCGCAAGTAACATACTAGGTGATAAAAAGAATATCATAATCTGGATAGAAGAAGGCAAAGAACCAACAGAACATGTTCTAAATGAAATGCTGGAACATCAAGATATACTAAATAAGTTACCCTGCAACATCATCTTTGTACTAAGGAATAAAGAAGCTTTAACTAATGCTACACTAAATAAAACACTAAAAGTATATCCTAACATACAAATCTATTATGATGAATCAGCTGCTAATGCCTCACCTATAGCTAGAAGAGTATACGTTGACCCTGACAAATTACCATTGATTCTATTAACCAATAAAGGTCTAAATGTAGTATATGCCTTCAGCGGCTATAACGTTGGATTATCAGATCTGATAATTAAAATAATAGAAGCCATATAAAGTATATAATCCCTAAATACTTTAGCCTATACTTCACAACCATAAACAACTTAAAATCCACTTTATAATAATTCTAAAATAGTATCTGTTTGCTTGAATATTAATAAGCTCACAGATACTATTTTACGTAATTAAATGAACATTAAATATGCGTTAAAAGAATATTTAATAAAAAATAATCCTCAAAATGTCTACACTTCATACTCCGCATCCAACAATAACTTCTTAACATCCTCAACACAATACCCTCTGCTTTTTTCCGTAACAGATAGATGATCCCTAGGATTCGCTCCATATTCAGCATACAATTGATTAACACCGCAAATTAAAGTCATAGGAGTTACTTCATGAGCATTCATAGCTCGTTTTGGTCTCGAAGCAATTCTCGATACAGCCCCAATCTTAGCTAATTCTCTAGCAGATATTTGCCCCTTATCAAATAACGGAGTCCCTTTCACCGGTATCCTTCGCATAACAGCCATAACACTAACATTATTATCCCTAGCTCTTATTATCTCATCCGCAATCTCTTCATAACTATGCTCCGGACCTATAGGTTCTACACAATAATATAATTCCAAGTTCTCTGAAGCTATAGCAGCTAGAGTTTTCAATCTAGTCTCAGTATTGACTTCCGTATCTATACCTTCCCTCAATCGATTAATATGATAAATACCTGTAAAACCAACTTCCTTTAACTGCCTAGCTACATCCACATCAAAATCACCTATATTAGCTACCAGCCTAACATCCCCAGGCAAGACCTTTCTCACTTCCATACCTATCCTAAGATACTCATCAATAGGATAATCAGCAGTAGTCATCAAAAACAGATCATCAATACCTTTCTCAACCAAATCTCCAATCTCAACTAAAACTTCCTCAACAGACTTCCTCCAACTAGTATCCAAAGAATAATGCTTCTCTCCCATAGAACAGAATTTACAATTAACCGAACAAGGCTCAGCATTCAAACCAATCTGTGCAAATATTATGCCCTTGTTATTAAATTCACTTCTAGTCAATTCGTCCGCCTTACATAAAATCGAGTAAAAATCCTCCGAACCATTAACCACATTCAACAATCCTACTATTTCATTCTTATCTAGGACTTTCTCATCATTTAATAGTGATGATATATAATTGCTATCCTTATTATCCATGATTTCACCTCTCCAATAAAAATTTTATCATACATATATTGTACTTGAACTAAAATCTTAACTATATAAATATATTAATTTAATTTGTAATTTTTTATGAAGATTAAGGAGTAACACCAATAATTGAGATAGGTAGTGCTAAAAATATATTATATATTATTCCAATATATAAAAAAATTCCTCCCTTAACATAAGTCAAAGAAGGAATCTTCGGGGGCAAATTAATAGAAAGTTCTACTTTCTATTAATCTTCTAGATCTTTTAAAGTTTTTAAAACAGGTATGATTCAAAACCAACGAGTGTAGGGAGTATAGGGGAATATGGAGCAGTGAGCCATGGACCAATGTCATTAAGTTAAGCCTTTGACAGATATAAAAATTCATCTATTGATGCTTTCATGGTTGCCAATAGATGAGTTTTACTTTTACCTCTTGTTAAGATTTTATTTTTGGCATTATTAATAAACAGAGATATCTCTGCTTTAGAAAATACATTTGAGTATTTTGTTTCCTTATGCTATTCTATATAAGAAGCTAACTACAGTAGCCTGCTTTTTGACTTTTCGAGGGTCTTTTCTACCAGGTCTAACTGGCAAAATATTTTTTGCAATTAGTGCTTCAATATCGGGGGGCTCATGCCCCTTATATTTAATGAAATGTCTACAAATTGCTATCGCAATAGTATAATTCACTTGATACATATGTTTAGTAGTACCTTTGGTCTTCTTTATAACAGTGTTTAATGTAATTAGTTCACAAAAATTATACATTATAAGTCTAGCATATATTTCTTGTACTATAAATTCCACTTTTTTGGAGTGAAGATTAATAAGACCGATAGTGTATTTCAACTCTCTAAAAGCAGTCTCTATTCCCCATCTCATATGATATATCTCTTTTAATTTTTCAATTGGAAAGTCATTCCTATTTAGATTAGTAATTAATATCTCATAGGTATCTTCTGAAATAGGAAATCTTACAATTCTAAACTCTATAGGATATGTATCTTTTGAATTTACTGGTAGAAAATCGAATCGATTTCCTTTTCTAATACACTTATATTTGTCTGGATTGGTCCTGATTTCTTTAGTATGTCTTCTTGTGACTAATATACGATAATCAACATCAAAGCAATCTTCATGTGGAAGCTTCAGGCTGGATGTTATTCCATTGCCAGTTATATCTTTTACTCTAAATAGACAGTTCAAGTTCTTCTGTTTTATATACTCAAAAACATGATAACCCTCATATCCTCTGTCAGCGATGATAATAGTATTGTCAGATATGTCTTCCATACGATCAATCATCTGTAGCAATGCCTTTCTTTCATTTTGTCTTCGTCCAGGATAAATCTCAACGTCAACAAAAATTTTATTACAAATATCATAAAGAGCATTAATCTGTAAGTGATTAAAACCTTTCGCATTAGCCCGATTTGGAAAATGAGTTTCAGTGTCATCAGGATTATAGAAAATACTTAAGTTAGAACCATCAACGGCAAGAAGTCTATATCCATTAAAAGTTCTAGAAAAGTTCATAGCCTTTTTAGTAAAATCATGGAAAAGATAATTGAAAGCATCAGGTAAAATCTTATGGCGTTGTTGTACAAATGCAGAAGCAGTAGGTGTATTAATACCAAAGGAAAAATAATTCATAATTTCAAGCTTCAAATTTTGACCACCCATAGTTAGAAGAATTTCTACCATTGTCCTAAAATCAAGTTTTCTAATACGAGTAAAATCTTTCTCAGGATTTTGAAGAAATAAAGATGAAATAGTATCAAGTTCAGAGATACTGTCATATAGATGATTTTTAATTGTATTAGCATAAGTATTATTCATAGCTAAACCTCCTTTAAATAATTCATTTAAGAGGCTTCGCCACAAATTTTCGGGTAAATGTCAAGCATTTTTTAAAAGATTAATATAAAATCGTATAAAAAAAGAGCTCTGCATTATTAATATACAGAAACTCTATTTTCTTAACTTAATGACATTGAGCCATGGACGGCGAACTCAGCCTTTTAAACACGGACGTTTAACTGGCTGACGGAATATTCCCCTATACTCCCTACACGACCGTTAGCCTATAAATAAAAATCACCCCAATTTATTCAGCAAACTGCAAAGCAATCTCCATCATCCTAGTAAAAGCATTTTGACGCTCTTCACTACTTGTTTCCTCTTTTGTAGCAATTGAATCAGAAACAGTCAATATACAAGCTGCATTTTTACCAGATACTTTTGCATTAGCAAACAAAGCAAAAGACTCCATTTCAGCTGCTAAACAACCATAATCATCTCTGTAGCTCTTGTATACTTCTAAATCACTGGAATAAAATACATCAGAAGAATGTATACGACCTCTTACAATAGGTATATTAAGTTCTTCAGCATGTTTTGCAATTTCTTCATTCAATTCTTTTGATGCTTCAATTACATCTTTATCATAACCATTTTGAACTTTTGCATAACTTGATTTTGACCATGCTTCATCAACTAAAATAACATCATATAGTTTTAAGTCCTCAGTATAAGAACCACAAGAACCTATACGAATAATGTTTTCTACATCATAGAAATTAAATAATTCATAAGAATAAATACCTATACTTGGCATACCCATTCCTGAACCCATAACAGAAATACGTTTCCCTTTGTAGTTTCCAGTATAACCGAACATATTACGAACATTATTAAACTTTACAACATCTGTAAGATAAGTATCTGCAATAAATTTAGCACGTAAAGGGTCACCTGGCATTAGTACTGTCTTAGAAATAAGATTTTTATCTTTGCATTCAATATGTGGTGTTGGTATACTCATAAAATTTCTCCTTTACAATATAAATTTTTAGTATATATAAGTAGGTTTTAGTTATTACTTATATATGTTAGTCTTATGAATAAACTTGTAAGTTTATTCAATAAGATTAATCAACAAAAAGTACTTTGCATAAAGCAGTACGTTTTTCCTTTTTGTGGAATAATCTCAATGATATTATATCATTATACATACTTATTAACAACATAACTAGGACATATGTCTATTGATAAAATTTAAATTTTTATAAAAAAGTTATTGGCATTTGCCAATAATGGGTATATAATAGAGGAGGATAAATAAAATATAATAATGAATTGATTACTTGCAAGTATATATCCATTATTATTAATATAAAATGGAAGGAGTAATAAAAATGAAAATATGTATTTCAAGTACAGTAGATAGTATTAACGGTTTGGCAGATGGTAGATTCGGTAGATGTCCTTTCTATGCTATCTATGATGATGAAACTAAAGAATATGAATTTGTAGAGAATGAAGGTGCCAAAGCAGCACAGGGAGCAGGAATCAAAGCAGCTCAGATTGTAGTAGATAATGGTGTAGATGTTGTAATTACAGGTAGTCTAGGACCAAATGCCATTAGAGTTCTTCAAGCAGGTAATATTAAGATATATAAGATGTTGGGAGATAAGGTAAAAGAGCAGGTAGGTTACTATAATGAAGGAAAATTAATTAGTATTGATAAACCTGGTGCATCACATATGGGAATTGGAAAATAATAATTAGATTAGATAAATACTATAGAAAAAGAGGAATTTGTTATGCAAATCGCGGTTTTAAGCGGCAAGGGAGGTACTGGTAAGACAACAGTATCAACCAATCTTGCCAAATTAATTAATGTTAGATATATTGATTGTGATGTTGAAGAACCTAATGGATTCATCTTTCTAAAACCACAAGATATCAAAAGTAAGGAAGTAAGTATACCTGTTCCTTACGTAGATGAAGATAAATGCATTCATTGTAAGAAGTGCGTAGATATCTGTCAATTCAATGCATTAGTTCATACTGACAGAGTAATACTTTTTGAAAAGTTATGTCACGGTTGTGGTGCATGTAGAGCTGTATGTCCAACTATGGCTATTGTTGAAAAAGATAGACCTATAGGTAAGATTGAAACAGGCTACAGTGATGATATGGAGTGCCTTAGCGGAACACTTAATGTTACAGAACCTATGGCAGGACCAATCATCAGTAAGCTCAAAGGCATGATAGATGATAAGACTACAATTATTGATTGTTCACCAGGTAGTTCATGTAATGTTGTCAAACCATTACTAGGTGTTGATTATGCAATATTAGTTACAGAACCTACAGAATTTGGTTTACATGATCTTAAAATTGCAGTAGAATTAGTACGTAAGATGAAAATACCTTTTGGAGTTATCATCAATAGAATGTCACAAGAAGATAATGCTACATCAAAGTATTGCAAAGACGACAACATTAATATTATTGGTACTATTCCTTTTGACAGAGATATTGCAGTTATGTACTCTAAAGGTGAACTACTGATTAAGGATGAAAAATATAAAAAGATGTTCACTGACATAATGAGCAACATAGAGGAGGCGATAGGATGCAGCTTGTAATAATAAGTGGAAAAGGCGGAACAGGAAAAACTACTATTGCAGCATCATTTGCCTATCTTAGTGAAAATAGTATTAAATGTGATTGTGATGTAGATGCTTCTAATCTTCATATTGTTTTAGGCGGTGAAGATATTAAGAGCGAAGCATATATAGGTGCTAAAGTAGCTCATGTTGATGGAGATAAGTGTACTTTATGCAGAGCTTGTGAAGACATGTGCAGATATGATGCAATTAAAGATGGTGTAGTAGATGAATTGAAGTGTGAAGGCTGTGCAGCATGTACAGTAGTTTGTGATTATGACGCTATCAAGATGAAAGATGAAGTTACAGGTGATACCATAATAACTAAAACTTCAAAAGGAATATTATCAAGAGCCCAGATGATAGTGGGTGCTGAAGGTTCAGGAAAACTAGTGACTGATGTCAGGAAAAATGCATTAAGTTATGGAAGTAAAGACGACATGTACATTTTGGATGGTACACCTGGTGTAGGATGTGCTGTTATGGCTTCTGTTACTGGTTGCGATATTGCTCTTATTATTGTTGAACCAAGTCAATCAGGTCTTAATGATTTTAAGAGAGTACTTTCTGTAGTAGAGTTTTTTGAGATAAAACCATTAGTATGTATCAATAAGTATGATATCAATGAAGAGGTAACAAAAGATATATCAGCTTATTGTGAGGCTAAAAATATTGATTTGATTGGTAAGATACCTTTTGACACTACAGTTGAAAAATCAATCAATGAACTTAAGCCTATTGTGCTATACGAAAATAGTATGGCAGCAAAAGAAATTAAAAATATCTGGAAAAAACTTAATGATTATACAAAATAAAATCAAATAATAAATATTATTCAAGGAGGAATTTATAATGAAAGTAGCTATAGCAAAGGAAGGAAATGTAGTTTCAGGACATTTTGGATATTGTGAAGGATTTCAAATCTATGAGGTAGAAAATAATCAGGTCAAAGACACTACATTAGTAGCTAACCCAGGTCACAAACCAGGTTTTTTACCTAGATTTCTTGGAGAAAAAAATGTTAATGTAATTATTGCTGGAGGAATGGGTGCAACAGCTCAACAACTATTCAACGAAAATAATATTTCAGTAATTGTTGGTGCTTCAGGAGAATTAGATGAAGTTATTAAGAGTTATCTTGATGGAAAATTAGAATCTACAGGAAGTGTTTGCCACGATCATTCACATCATGATGAAGGCTGTGAAGAATAATCATAAGTATTAGTTGCAAATGATATTTTATTATGGATAGCAAAGAAGGAATATATTCTCCTCTCTCTACAATTTATTTATAAATTAGTTTTTGCTATCCATATTTAATATTATAAAAATAAGTGTAAAGGTGATGTTATGGAAAATAAATTATTGATGATAGAAAAATTATTAAATGAAAAGGACATAAAATTGACTTCAAGACGTAGAGCTGTGTTAGAAGTTCTTTTGAATCACCAAGAGCATTTTAGGGTAGAGGAGATATATGACAAATTAAAAGCTACTGGGATTGGATTTGCAACGGTATACAGAACAGTAGAATTACTGACTAAAGCAGGAATTATTAATGAAATAATGATTGATAAAGTTAATTACTATGAACTAAAGGTTTTCAGTGAAAAATGTCTACATGTCCATTTTAAATGCAAAGAATGCAAAAAAGTATTTGATTGCAATGATGCCAAGATTGGACTTGATATAGTGAAACTTAAAAACTATACTGAAGAAACATATGGTGTTAATGTTGAGGATGTAACTATAGTAATGCAAGGCACTTGTAAAGAGTGTAGATCGTAGAATCAATCCTGTAAATATAGAAATTATAATTCATAAAAATAATATGCCTATACAATGATTGGGAAAGGGATAATAATCATCATATAGACATAATAAAAATATGTATGTAAAGTTAATGGTTGGTATATTTATTCGTGATTTTCTCTGTTCAAGTTAAGTGAATCCATATTGAATATTCTAATAGCGTCATTAACAGTTGTTTCAATGGCCAATTTACCATATTTATCTACTTCTTTTTTATCCTTGGCTCCATGAGATAGTGAAGCGGGACCACATATGCAACCACCTTCACAAGCCATTCCTTCAATGAAGTTACCTTGTAAACGGTTGAATTTTGCTAATTTCAGATTTTTGGAACATTCATTTAGTCCGTCACATACTACAGGTTTAATATCAATATCCAGATTGTTGGTTTCTACAACATGCTTAATAGCATCTGTAACCCCGCCAGATCTAGCAAATATCCTTCCAAAATAAGAAGCATTATCTAGAATCCCTTCATCACATTCTTCTACTTTTATATCATGAGCATCAAATAATGCTTGCAATTCTTCAAATGTAAGAACATAGTCAACTTCACCTTTTAGGTCAGGTTCATTGATTTCTGATTTTTTAGCAGTACATGGACCAATGAAAACAGTTTTCGCTGTAGGGTCCGTATTCTTGATGAGCTGTGAAGTAGCAATCATAGGAGAAACAGCAGTTGATATATGATCTATAAGATCAGGATAGTTTTTCTTGATATATGTAACAAATGCAGGACAACAGGATGTAGTCATCCATTCTTTTTCGCCTAGTTCTTTTGCAACTTGTGTGCTTTCATAATATGCAATAATATCAGCACCTAAGGCAACTTCGACAACATTGTGAAAGCCTAATTTCTTGATTCCAGTGATTACTTGTTCTATTTTGGCATAAGTAAATTGACTAGAAATGGCAGGTGCAATCATAGCATATACTTTGTAGTTATTGTTTTTAGCTGATTCCTCAATTAGTCTAATTACGTCCACTATAGATGATTTATCCATAATAGCGCCAAAAGGACATTGGTATACACAGGCACCACAGCTGATACAATTCTCATAATCTATTGAAGCCTTTTTAGTATCTGGATCTATGCTTATTGCATCTGCATTACACGCTTTTACACAAGGTCTTTGGATTTCAATAATGGCATTGTAAGGACATGCATTGGCACATCTACCACATTCTTTACACTTATCTGTATCTATGTGAGCTTTTTGTCCAGAAAAATCTATTGCATCAAATGGACAGGCTTCTTTACATTTGTGAGCTATACAGCCTCTGCAGGCTTCTGTAACAGAGTATTTTTGGATAGGACAGCTATCACAGGCCATATCAATAACTTGTATTGTGTTATCATTGTCAGCGTCGCCCCCCATTGCCAATTTAACTCGTTCATTTATTATAGCTCTTTCTTTATATATACAACATCTGGTTTCTGGTTTAGGACCAGGGATAATTTTATTTGGAATATCTAATATATCTTTTTCTAATGTATTGTTTAGTGCAGATGAAGCTACTTCTTTTAGTACTTTGTATTTTAGTAGTTGCACATTAGTTTCAAATTTTCTCATTGTCTTCCTCCTAATTATGAAACAACTGTATATAGACTTTATATGATTAATTCACATAAGTATTTAGTGTAAGTATCTAGATATAGGTTATAGTAACTTGCTTACCTATGTTTTCTAGTTCATTTGCTAATTCTCCTACAATCTTTAGCTTAATGTTAAGGCTGGTAGGGAAATTAGGGTTTTGATGAGCAGGATTAACTGCTTTTCCTACCCAGAAATGTACATGTGTACATTCATTTATTAAGTAATTGGCTAGTTTGCTAGCTCCATTATTTTCATTCAGATAGTTGGCTTTAGTAGTGAAATCTTCTCTAGAATAATTTTTAAGCAGTTCTAGAGTTTGTTTTAAGGTCAGTACTCCTTCAGTTACTAGGTCAATACCATCCATATATGCCATAGGAGGTACGTCTTTTGCCATGGTTTCAATGTCTACATAGATTTCACGATTCAATTCTCTGGAAGCTATATTTGCTGTAGTTCCTCCGCATATTACTTTTTTACTATTGCCCTTGGATAATTTATTGATTATCCATTTATCCATATCCCTATCTTCGGGAGGACCTGTAAACAGGTCTATATTTTCTATTTCACGTACTCTGATATTCATTATAGTGGTATCATCACCAGGATGGTCTTCATATAGATTGTTACATACTCCAATGAAATTACCGCTTATGTTACGTGATGTTTTTTCCACTTTCGCAAGGTCTCTAAGATAGTCATTGATATTGTCCCATTGCCATCCAAGATTAAGAAGTGCACCAACACCTGCATGGACAGCACCGTCACTTATGACAGAGATGTTATCTCCAACCATTAATTTGAAATTGCTTTCTAAAATGGTTTTACCGTTAATATCAATTTTACGTTTATTTAATGCTAAATCTATTCCGTTTCGATATATAAAAATCGGTGGATTATCGTATTCTGCAATATATACTTCTCCTGATTTATCTATTTTTATCATAGTGAAAGTAGAGTAGGCAAGTTTCCTTACCTGACATTCAGGTAGAGTATTCACAATAGTATCTACTGTGTCTTTTATACTTGCCCCTTCTTTTAACATGGTTGCTGCTATCTTTGCTGTTAGGGTAGCAAGTATATTAGCTTTTACACCACTTCCTAATCCATCAGATAGAACAGCGATTACACTGTCTTCTGTACGTATTATCTCTACTTTGTCACCACATAGTTGTTCGCCGTATTTATTAATGCTATTATGAAAAATATCTATAAAATATTTCACTTAGTAACACCTTCCTCGCCTAAAACAATCTGTTGTAATTTCATCAAAGTAATCTTTGTTTCAGCGGTTGTTTCACCTAGGAGACTAGCTATTTCTTGAGCTACACGCATTTGTTTCTCAATGACATTATCAGCCACTTCCAAAGTGTTTTTCTTAAGATTAATAAGTTCTTGGTTTTTCTTTTCTATATTAGTAACATCATATAAAATAGCCATAATCAGATTCTGTTTTGGTAAAAATAAAATGGTTTCATTAACAATCAAATTGTAATGAGAATAAACTACTCTCTTATTAACAATATTTCGTTTTGTTTCTAAAACCTGTCTAAAATCACTATCATCAATGTATGTTGATAAAGCTTTGCCTTTTGATAAGTTGGAATGAATCATAAAAGCACTTTCACAAGCAGGGTTGACATCAACGATATTAAGGTTTTCATCTAACAATAGGATTATGTTAGGTGTGCTTTCAAAAATGAGGTTTGAAAGTTTTTCAGCTTTACTTCTCATGTAAGGGATGCACATTTCTGGTTGAGACATACCTTCATATACAGCTTGGGCTTTTTCACGACAGGTATTGTAACCACAGGCACCACAATTAAGCTCATCTTCCTTAACAACTTTACCCATTGATTTTAGAATCTCTTTTATTTCTTCTTCTGAGGCAAGTTTTTTAGTAACATGGCTATTGGTAAATGAACGATTATAAACCCTTTTATTGGTTAATTCATATTCTAGAGCTTCTTTTTCCTCTAAGTAATCATCAACATGAAGTTGTCTTAGATGAACATTTTCACTATTCTTGCTGACAGCTGGACCATTGATACATCCGTTGGCACATATATTCGCTTCGATGAATAGATTTCCAACATCTTCTTTTGATAATGTCTCAAACAGGTTTTTACAGTCTTCTATACCTGTAACACTTACTGAACGATATCCATTTCTAGTAATGTCATCTTCAATTCCTTTTAAGATACCACCTTCTAGAGGATATCTCTGACCATATGAGGAAGCTGATGAATCAAGGTATGAGTCTTCTAGGTCATTTAGTATTATTCCTTCTTCATGTAACCAAGTATCTAATTCTTCAAAGGATAGAATAGCGTCAATATCTCCAGTTTCCTGGTAACCAAAAGCTTCACATCTTTTAGAAATACATGGTCCTACAAAAGTAATAAATGAATTTTGACCGTATTTTTCTTTTAGTAATATGCTATGGGCTATCATAGGGGATACTACAGGGAGCAGGTAGGGGAGTAATTCTGGATAGTAACGTTGTATCAATAAATTCACTGATGGACAACATGAAGTAATCAGGTTCTTCTTATCATTATGATTACCCATATATTCCTTATATAAGTCACTTACTATTTCTGCACCTATTGCTGTTTCTTCTATTACTTCAAAACCAAGTGCTCTTAGAGCAGCTATAAGTTTTTTTGGTTTTTTATAAATACCACTATAAGAGGGTGCTAATGTAACAACCATTTTTTTAGTACTTTGTATAGAATTCTTTATAGCACTTAAATCACTTTTTATATTTCTGGCATTCTGTGGACAGACTACAAAACATTGTCCGCAACCGATACAATGGTCTTCCATAATCTGTGCTTGGTCATCAACTATTCTTATTGCTTTTACGTGGCAATTTCTTACGCACTTATAACAATTTTTACAATTAGCAGGTAAAAAATCCATTATCTTCATAATAATAACCCCCTTATTGTTGTGGTAACTTAGTTAAGATTTCGTTATTGAAAAATTCTTCAGTTGTAGTTGGACAGACTGAATATATTTTATCGTCTACTTTGACTGATACTGCTTCGGTGCATCTTCCAAGACAAAAAGCACCTTTTATTTCAACTTTATCTTCTAAAGATTGATCTTTAACTAATTCTTGGAGCTTTGAAATGACTGAATAAGACCCTTTTAAATGGCATGCACTACCTATACAAATATTAATTGTTAACATTTTAACCACTCCTTTTAATAAAATAATTATGTATTACCTATAAAATTTGTTAAATATATTTAATGAAATTTTTAGTTATTAATATAAAGATATATATATACATTTGTTGATTATATAATATTTTGGTATATAATTAATATGAGTTTTTCATCTAACTGTTTTTATATGCTAATACATAAGTCTATTGTATTAGGTTCATATATATATTAACAAAAATTAAAAAAAAGTCAATGATTTTGTTAATTAATTAACAAAAAATATTAACCAATTATAGCATTATTTTATTTTTAATATCCAATGCTATTGAAAAATTTTCATATTTTGTATAATATTATATCAATTAATAAAACTGTTATGGAGGAGATTTTATTGTTCAAGATTGAAAAAAAGGGTAAATCTCAAATGAAATCAATAAATAAGATTAAGATTTTCAAGATGATATTGAAAGATGGACCAATATCAAGAACTGACATAGAGAAGACATTAAAATTATCAGCACCCTCGGTTTCTAGAATTGTAGAAAGCCTAATTAAGGAAGACTTAGTTATGGAAGTTGGTAAAGAAGATACTTATGTAGGGAGAAAACCAATAAGTCTTATAGTTAATAAAAATGCCAGCTATATAATAGGTATCAATATTTCCAAGAGTAGTATATATATATGCATCACTAATCTTAAGTCAGAGATCATCTACAAAGATACTCTAAGTATAGTAGCAATAAATAATGCAGATGTTTTATTGGAAGAGTTGGATAAGCTAATAACAGCATCTATTAATAATGCGCAGATTAATAAAGACAAGGTGTTGGGCATTGGTGTTGCATCAAGAGGTATATTAGATTATAAATCAGGGACTATATTAAAACTTAAGAAAGGCATTGAAGATGTAGATATCAAGAGATTTTTAGAGGAAAGATATAATTGTGTAATAATGGTTGAAAATAATACCAATACTGATTTAATCGGAGAATATCTGATTAATAATAAGCTAAGCAATAATAAAAAGAGTCTGATATATATTTACTTAGGTGAAGGCGTTGGAGGTAGTATTATATGTAACAATCAATTGGTGAGAGGTAAAAATAATCTTGCTGGTAAGATTGGTCATATGATAATTCAACCTGATGGTGAAGAATGCTATTGCGGCAAAAAAGGTCATTTGGAAGCTTATTGTTCCAAAGGGGCAATAGAAAAGGCTTATAGAGATAAAAAAGGTGATAAAGATGCTTCACTAACTGATATATGTAAAATGGCAAATGTTAAGAATGAAATATGTGTCGATATAATAAATAATGCCCTTAACAAAATAGCTATAGCTGTTTCTAATCTATTGGTCGTAATTAATCCAGATGTGGTAGTTTTATCGGGAGAGATTTTTGATTACTATGAGGATGCACTAAGTATCTTGAAGAACCTTGTAAAAGATTTAGCTTTTGACATTAAGTTAAATGATATAGATTGGGTAATCAGGTCAAAAGAGAAAATGATGATAGAATATAGTGCTACTGCGCTTATTATGGACAAAGTTTTTAATGTATAATTGTATGATTGTAATATAATTAATATATTTATTCATATTGAAAATATATATATTTTATGCTAAAATCTAATTAGGATAAGAGAGGTTATTTTTTTATTAATTTACTTTCATTATGAAAGTAATGTATTCAAATAAATATTATTGTAAAGGAGCAAGTGAGCTATGAGAGAGCATATAGTTAATACTGAAGTAGGGACATTAGTAGTTAATATCTGTGATGAGATAGTTGTTAATGGTGAATTAGAGTGGGAATTACAATTCAAGGCAAAAGAAAATATAGAAAAAGGTGGAAGTATCAAGATTCTTGTTCCAGCTTATCAACATCAAAGAAGTGAGGAATATCTTCAAACCTATGATTATTGGAAACCTAATTATATCTATGCTGTTGGTGAAGAAGATGATATTAAGGTTGACGTAAGAATAGAAAAAGTTCCTAGTGCTTTTAGTCATATAACAGGATGGGTTGACAGCAATCGTATCGCTGTTGTAACACTGGATAATGGTCTAAAAGAAGGACAGATTATTAAGATTAAATTTGGAGGTATTGATAGACCTTGGTTAGAAGGGGAGTGCACACCTTCTAGAGTCTCACAATTTTCTTTTAGGGTAAATGGTACGTATTTAATTTATAAAGTGTTTATTGATAAAATGGGTAATGGAGAGTACCAAGAAATCAAGGCATTTCCATTAGTGAAGGTAGTACCTGATAAAGCAAAGAGAATAGTTTTAACTGCACCATCTATTATAAAAACTGATGAAGAATTCAATATTGATATAAATGTAGTAGATAGATTCAATAATCCTATATTTGACTATGATACAGATAATTTCAAATTAGTAATAATTAATTTGGATACAAAAGAAAAAACCACAATAACTAAAGTTGAGGATAAGTTTTTAGGTAAGGCAAGTAAAGAAGGTTTTTACGAAATAATAGTAGAAGATACTGATTTACATGTAGAAAAAGCCGTTTTATTATGTGATAATTCAACAGACAATCTGTATTGGGGAGATATTCATACACATTCCAATCTTACTGCCAACATAAGAGACAATGATTGTGGAGCATATCCTAGTGAAGGATATCTATATGCCAAAGAAGTCTCTAGACTAGATTACATATGTATTTCTGAACAGACTTTCATGTTTAATGAAGATAGAAGTGTTAATGTAGATAAAGATACTTGGAATAAAATTGGAACAGAGTCAGATAGATTCTATGAAAAGGGCAGTCTAGTTACGTTCCCAGGAATTGAGCTTCATAGTAAAAGAGGGGATACAGTTGTATTGTTCAGGGATTCTCTAAGCAGTTATGAATATCCTTCAGAGGATGTATTGGATATTGGGGATATGTGGAAGTTCTATAAAGGAAAAGAGTATTTATCTATACCTCATCTACATAGATACTGTAATGGAAGACCTAGAAAAGATGAACAAGAACAGAAATTCACTGGTTTTGATACACAGAACTGGAAAGAGGATAATGAACATGAAGTATTATGCGAAATCTATTCCAGTCAATGGGGAAGATTTGAAAACGATAAACATCCTATGATATTAAAAGCAAGAGCAAATGTTGAGGGTAATACAGTTGTCGATTTTCTGAATAGTGGTAAGAAATGGGGTACAGCCGCTAACAGTGATGGTCATGATGGAAACCCAGGTTATGGAGGAATTACAGGTGTATATGCTTCTGAAAAAACTCGAGAAAGTATTTTTGAGTCCCTGAGCAGCCGCAAGACTTTGGCATCTACGCACCCAAGAACTGTGATCAAGTTTGATATTAATGGCTATGATATGGGAAGTATTAATGAAGGCGATAAAAGTCCTAGAGACATAAATATAAAAACTATAGCACCAAGTAATATTAAAAAAGTTGAAGTTATAAGAAATGGAGAAGTTTTCTGTAGTGAATCCTGTACAAGTAACTATATGGATATAACTGTTACTGATAGGGAAGAGTTATATAAAGATACTTATTATTACATTAGAGTAGTATTAGAGAATGGTCATTTTGGATGGACTAGTCCTATATGGTTTATATAATCAAAGGTTTTCATATATTATAGAATAAATTAATACTTGGTATCGTTTATACAAAGGGAGAAGATGATAAAAAGTATAAGATTAAATATTCCTTTGGAAAATCCAATGATATATTTTTTGAGATGGAAGTGTTGTTTGAGTAATGATATTATTATGGTATAAGTTATTTGATAAAAAATAAAATATATATTTCTTTTTTTGTGAAAACAGTGTATAATATAACAAACGAAGCGTGCTTAGCACGCTTTTTACATGTGAATATTGGAAGGAGAAATACAATTGATTACAGTAACAGGACTAGAACTCCAATTTGGAACGAAAAAATTATTTAAAGATGTTAATGTAAAATTTACACCAGGTAATTGTTATGGGGTAATAGGAGCTAATGGAGCAGGAAAATCTACTTTTCTCAAAATTTTATCTGGTGAAATAGAACCTACTAAAGGAGAAGTAAGCATTACTCCAGGAGAAAGACTAGCAGTTTTAAAACAAGATCACTTCGAATTTGATGATTGTGTTGTTTTAGATACAGTTGTAATGGGACATAAAAGATTATATGATATAAGAATAGAAAAAGATGCATTATATATGAAAGAAGATTTTAGCGAAGAAGATGGTAAACACGCTTCAGAATTGGAAGCAGAATTTGCTGAACTTGATGGATGGGAAGCAGACACTAACGCTGAGAGATTATTAATGGGACTAGGAATAGAAAAAGACTTGCACTATAAGACAATGAAAGAACTAAAAGGTAGTGAAAAAGTTAAGGTTCTACTTGCTCAGGCACTATTTGGTGAACCAGATATTCTATTACTTGATGAGCCTACTAACCATATTGATTTTAAAGCCATTGCTTGGTTGGAAGAGTTTCTTATCACTTATGAAAAAACAGTTATAGTTGTATCTCATGATAGACATTTTCTTAACAAAGTATGTACTAATATGTTGGATATTGATTTTGGTAAAGCAAAATTATTCGTAGGTAACTATGATTTTTGGTATGAATCAAGTCAGCTTGCATTAAAGCTTATAAATGACCAAAACAAAAAGAAAGAAGAAAAAATAAAAGAACTGCAAGCATTTATTGCTAGATTCAGCTCTAATGCATCAAAAGCAAAACAGGCTACATCAAGAAAAAAATTACTTGACAAAATAACTATTGATGATATTCAACCTTCTTCAAGGAGATATCCTTTTGTAGGATTCAATCCAGAAAGAGAAGCAGGAAAAGACATTCTTATGGTTGATGGAATCAGCAAGACTATTGATGGAGTTAAAGTGCTTAACAATGTTACCTTCACTATAGCAAAAGGTGAGAAGATTGTCATTCTTGGAAAGAACGAAATTGCTAGAACAACATTATTTAAGATTTTAATGGGAGAGATGGAGCCAGACGAAGGAACATACAAATGGGGAGTTACAACCAAAAGAGGATATTTACCGAAGGATAACTCAGAATATTTTAATGACGTGGAGACTAATCTTATTGATTGGTTAAGACAATTCTCTGAAGAAAAAGCAGAATCATTCATTAGAGGTTTCTTAGGTAAAATGTTATTTTCAGGGGATGAACCGTTGAAAATGGCTAAAGTTCTATCTGGTGGAGAAAAAGTTAGATGTATGTTCTCAAAATTAATGCTGTCAGGTGCTAATGTCATGATGCTTGATGAACCTACCAACCACCTTGACCTTGAATCAATTCAAGCAGTCAACAATGGTCTTATAGCATTTACAGGTACATTATTATTTACTTCTCATGACCATAAATTTATACAAACCATTGCTAATAGAGTTATTGAGATAACTCCAGCAGGAGTATTTGATAAGAAAGTAACATTTGATGAGTATATTGAAGATGAAGATGTTACTAAAACATTAAAAGAGATGTATAGATAATATTAAATACCATAAAATAATTATAGAAATATAAGTAAAGCAGGTGACTTATGATAAAGTTAGGTAAAGTACAATTATTAACAGTAAAGAGATTATCACCAATAGGAATTTTTCTAACTAGTAATGAAAATGAGAAGAAAGAAGAGAATGGTTTCATTTCTGATCATTATCTGGACGAAAAAAAAGATAAGGAAAAAGAAGAAGTCCTTCTACCAAAAAAACAAGTTCCAGAAGGAATTAAAGTTGGACATCAACTAGAAGTTTTTATCTACAAAGATTCTAAAGATAGACCAATAGCGACTACAAGAAAACCTAAACTTGTACTTGGTGAACTGGCTCCACTAAGAGTTGTTCAACAAACAAAGATAGGTGCTTTCATGGATTGGGGATTAGAGCGTGATTTATTCCTTCCATTTAGAGAGCAGACAGATAAAGTTCATCTTAATAATGAATATCTGGTATCATTATATGTTGATAAGAGTGAAAGATTATGTGCAACTATGGATGTCTACAAACATCTATCTAATGAATCACCTTATAAAAAGGATGATACAGTAAAAGGTATAGTTATAAGTGTCAAAGAAGAGTTAGGTGCATTCGTAGCTGTTGATAATAAGTATAACGGGCTAATTCCCAAGAATGAGCTTTTTAATAACATAAAAAGCGGAGACCACATTGAGGGTCGTGTAACTAAAGTAAGAGAAGATGGAAAACTCAATATTAGTTTAAGACAAAAAGCTTATTTACAGATGAATGATGATTCTAAAAAGATTATGGATAAATTGATTAAGAACAATGGCAAGTTGAACTTAAATGATAAAAGTTCTCCAGATAGAATAAAATCAGAACTCAATATGAGCAAAAATGCCTTCAAGAGAGCAGTCGGTAGACTTTTAAAAGAAGGTAAAATTAAATTTGTTGGTAATGGTATAGAAAAAATATAAATAGCATGTTTGGTAATAAATAAGAAAGGGACTGGCGATAATATTATTGCACAGTCCCTTCCTTTAATATATTGTTTTGCTAAAAAAATTCTATCATATCATCAATTTCTTCAGTTGCATTCTGAATTGCCATATCTCTACCAACTGAACTATCATCCACTCCATCTACGAGGATTTTGTCAAATTTTTTCAATCCTAGAAACTTAAAAATGTCATGTAGATAATTTACTCCTTTATTCATGAAAGGAGATATAAGAAACGGGATTTTAGCACCAGAAGATTGGATATATACCATTTTCCTTTTTTTATCTCCTAATAATCCAGAAACTTTATTGTTGACAGTATCTATATTTATTAATTTTTTATCTTGTATAATACAATCCAGATATTGTTTTAACATTGATGGGAAAAAAATACTCCACATTGGTGCTGTGATAACATATTTATCAGCTCTTAGAAATTGATCACATAGACCTCTGATTTGCTCAACTTGTTGCTTTTCTTCGTCAGAAAGCTTATCATAATCTTCACCACTAGCTAAGGTAGCTCTTGAAGTAAATAATTTATAATTTAATCTTGGTATATTTGCTTCATACAGGTCTAATTCTTCAATTGTATCATTTGGATATAACTCTTTGTACTTATTAATGAATATTCGACCTACTGTTTTACTGGTTGATAAGTCTTCAGGTTTTGAATTAACAGTTATATATAACAATGTAGCCATACAAATCTCTCCTTTTTGTCGTTTTATAAGTTTTACTAATAGTAAGCTACTTTACCTCTATCTATAGTTTGCTGTTTTTTATGTAAATTTAAACATTAATTAATAAATAAAATATATTGTATTTTTGTATACTAAAATGTAATATATGAAGACCTAGATATATCAGGTGTTTAACAAAAAACACAAATTGATTGTACGTCAGACAGAAACAAAAACATAATATTTTAATTAAAATTATAAAAATTACATAAAAAAGTGTTTGACTCACGGACAAAATCTTCATATAATGAGGAAGTAAGTAATCTTATATTGAGGAGGATAAAAATGTGGAAAACAACGCAAATATTAAAAAAGCCATAAGTGTAGAAGGACTTGTATCACTAATCATAATTGGAGTTTTTTTTACTTATCTGTGTAGTATTATGGGAGTAGTCAACATGTTTAATACTTTAATCAGCACAGCGCATGATTTACTAATTAATACAGTATTTTTCATAATGGGCATAACAGTACTCGCAGGAGCATTTGGTTCGGTTTTATCAGAATTCGGAATAATATCAATTCTTAATAGACTATTATCTTGTCTCATGAAGCCCTTGTATAAAATGCCAGGTGCCGCAATATTAGGAGTTGTAACTACATATTTATCAGACAATCCTGCAATCATTACCTTAGCTAATGATAAAGGATTCAAAAGGTATTTTAAGAAATATCAATTACCAGCACTTACCAACATAGGAACGGCTTTTGGAATGGGGCTTGTTGTAACCTCTTTCATGATAGCTCAACAGTCTCCCATTGGAGAAAGCTTTGTATTACCCGCGTTAATCGGGAATATTGGAGCTGTTATCGGAAGTATTGTAAGTGTACGTATAATGCTATACTTTACAAAAAAAGAATTTGGTATAGATGATATGGCTGTGGAAGGCTGTGACAAGTCTTTTAGCATATTAAAATATAGAGAAGTAAGAGAAGGTAATATTGGTTCTAGACTTCTTGAGTCTTTATTAGAAGGGGGTAAATCAGGCGTAGATTTAGGTCTTTCTATCATCCCAGGGGTTTTAATCATTTGTACTATAGTCATGATGCTGACTAATGGACCATCAGTTACAGGAGCATATACAGGTGTAGCTTATGAAGGCGTTGGCTTGTTTACATTCTTAGCTGACAAACTTAATTTTATATTACATCCTATGTTTGGATTCAGCAGTTATGAAGCAGTATCCGTTCCAATTACATCCTTAGGTTCTGTTGGTGCAGCTATAGGACTTGTACCAAAATTATTAAAAGAGAATCTAGTTGGTGGTAATGATATAGCAGTCTTTACTGCTATGGGAATGTGTTGGAGTGGTTACTTAAGTACACATGTAGCAATGATGGATAGCCTAAAATGTAGAAATCTAACAGGTAAAGCTATTATAAGTCATACTTTTGGTGGTTTGGCTGCTGGTATATCGGCACATTGGATTTATGAGATATGGATGAATTTATTATAAATATATAAAAATGTTGAACATGTTAAAGAATCATTTTATTTACTAAGATGGTTCTTTTTTTCTGATAGAATAAACTTTTAGCTGGTATAGGTGGCATATAACTATTGATTCCAGATGACAGCTAATATATAATAAGGTTTGTTCATTAAGAAAAATATAGTGGTATTATAAGCTTAGACATTTATTAATGAATGCTAGAAGAGGATTAGGAAAGTTGAAATCTTATTTATATATTAATTACACTGAAAGGAATGAATGTTTATGATAAAATTAGGATTATGTGCATGGATGTTACCAATGGAAGAAGAGGAGACATTCTCATTTGCGGGTGAATTAGGATTTGATGGAATTGCCATTGATCTTAAATACAATAATGGTTCACTTCATTTAATAGATAAAGATAAGCAAAGAAGATATCTAGAACTAGCAAAAGAAAATAATATTGCTATAGCTACTTTTGCTCTTAATACATTATGTGACCATGACCATGGTATGAGTAAGAAAGAGGATCACCAAATAGTATTTGATATAATAGACCAAGCAATTATGATTGCTGAAAATATGGGAGTAAAAACATTTCAGTTTCCTAGTTTTATTGCTAGTGATATTACTAATGAAGAGGAATTTGATAATACTGTCATTTGTCTAAGATATGCCTGTGAAAAAGCCAAAGGAAAAGGAATCAAGATTGGCTGGGAAAATACTATGGATAAAGATAATAACAAGTTAATGGTTGAAAAAGTAAATTGTGAAAATTTCTTTATATATTATGATACACAAAATCCAGTTTCATTCTCTAATCTTGATAATGTACAATTAGCTAAAGATCTATTAAGCTCAATTAAAGAAATTCATGCAAAAGATAGCTTAGATGATCCAGAGGCTGAATTATATATATGGGAAGGTACCACTAATTTCAAAGAAGTCATGGAAGTATTTAGAGATAGTAATTACTCTGGCTGGATTATTATAGAAAGTAATTATAAAGCTTTTAAGAATTATGTAGATATAATTAAAAAGGACAAAGAATTTATCTTTGATTTGTTTGATAGGTAAGGTTGATTAATCATTAATACATGAAAAATTAGTATATTGAGATATAATAAAAATAATGAATATGAAGAAAATAATGAGGTTGTAGATTAAGATAATACTGCCGCATTATTTTTATGGTTGATGAAACTGTAAAAATGGATTACACTGTAATTATCAACATTAATTAGACATGAAATTCACTTCTAAATGTGCTAATCGGGAAGACTCTTGATTTATTCAATTAAAACTACAAAATATCATTGAAAAGGAGAGATAAAAATAATGAATGAGTTTTATCAACTTGATGTTAATAAGGTCTATGATTATGTACAGCAAGAATTAAACTTTTTTCATGAGGATGCAGATATTGAATGTAGCGAAATTGGTGACGGTAATCTCAATCTAGTTTTTAGAGTAAAAGACAAGAAGCATAATAAAAGTGTTATAGTTAAACAATCTCTTCCATATGTTAGATGTGTAGGAGAAGATTGGCCTCTGAGCATTGGTAGAAGTGAAATAGAGAGTAAATTATTAGAAATTGAGTACAAACTTACAAATGGAAAGGTGCCTGAAGTTTATAAGTTTGATAAGATCATGTATTCAACCATCATGGAAGATCTAACTGACTATGTAATAATGAGAACAGGACTACTTGAGTATAATCAATATCCAAAATTTGTAGACCAAATAACGGATTTTATTGTTAATACATTGATTCTTACATCTGATGTAGTCATGGAACACAAGGAGAAAAAAGCGTATGTAAAAGAATTTATTAATCCACAGTTATGTGAAATAACTGAAGACCTTGTTTACTCTGAACCATTCTTTGATGCCAAGAGGAATAATATCCCTGATTATATGATTACATTCATGGAAAAAAATGTGTGGAACGATAAAGCTCTTATATTGGAAGTAACTAAACTGAAATTTGATTTTATGAATAATGCTCAAGCATTGTTGCATGGTGACCTTCATACAGGAAGTATTTTTATTAATCAAGATAATATAAAAGTTATCGATCCTGAGTTTGCATTTTATGGACCTATTGCTTATGACATCGGTGCTTTGATAGCCAATTTAATTATGAACTACTTATCTACAGATGTAAGATGCAATGATACAGGATTAAAGAACAAACATATGACTTATCTACTTGATACCGTAAAAGATGTTATGGATGTTTTTAGGGATAAATGTATGAAAATATGGCCTGAGGTAGTGAAGGATAATATGGTTTTACGCTCACCAGATTTCGCTAAATACTATATAGATGATATATTTGTAAATACAGCAGGAGTTGCTGGATGCGAAATGATAAGGAGAACAGTTGGACTTGCTCATGTTGCTGATCTAGATGGTATAGAAGATGAGATCAAAAGAGAAGAGACTAGAAAATTGAACGTGTTATTAGCTAAAGAATTCATTATGAAGAGAAATGATATACTGGAAGGAAAAGATTTTGTCAATCTAATCAAGAATTTTTGTGGAAAGAAATAAATTTTCAATAGAAAAGGAGTGTTCATAGATGAATATTATTGTTCCAGCAAAATTGAATGAAGCAAAAGATAAGATGATTCTACTAGACCAGACATTATTACCTATAGAAACAAAATACGTAGAAATTGTAAAAGTCGAAGACACTTGGGAAGCAATCAAGAAGTTACGTGTTAGAGGAGCTCCTGCAATAGGAGTGGCAGCAGGGTTTGGCGTTTATCTAGGAGTAAAGGATTCTATGGCAAAAACATATGATGAATTTTATAAAGAATTCAAAGAAGCAAAAGATTATCTAGCTTCATCAAGACCTACAGCAGTCAACCTTTTTTGGGCTCTTGATCGTATGGAAAGAAGATTGATAGAAGAAAAGGATAAATCAATATTAGAAATAAAGGAATGTCTATTAGAAGAAAGTGAAGAGATACTTAAAGAAGACCAGGAAATGTGTAAAAAAATCTCAGAGTACGGGTTAAGCCTATTAAAGCCTGAAATGGGATTACTGACCCATTGTAATGCAGGTGGTATAGCTACATCAGGTTATGGTACAGCTCTTGGACCAATGTATCTAGGACAAGAAAAAGGATATAATTTCAAGGTGTTCTCTGATGAGACTAGACCTCTTAATCAAGGGTCAAGATTGACAGCATGGGAACTTAATGAAGCAGGTATTGATGTAACAGTAATATGTGATAATATGGCATCAATAGTTATGAAACAAGGCAAAATCAATGCAGTTCTAGTTGGTTGTGACAGAGTTGCTGCTAATGGTGATACAGCTAACAAAATAGGAACATCTGGGGTAGCTATCTTAGCAAAAGAGTACGGTATACCATTTTACGTATTAGGTCCTACTTCCACTATTGATATGGATACTCCAACAGGTGATGATATAAACATAGAACTTAGAGAAAGCAAAGAAATATATAATGGTTTCGGTAAAGTAACAGCGCCACCACAAGTCAAGTTCTACAATCCTGCTTTTGATGTAACTGATAATAAATACATTACTGCTATTATCACAGAAAAAGGCATAGTTGAACCACCATTTGAAGAGAACCTTAAAAAACTGTTCTAACCAATAATCAAGTTTCAATATTGACTTTTTATATAGTAAGATGTAATAATATTCTAAGACGGCTTATTATTAACAACTTAGATGGAGGAATGAATATGATAAATGTATTAGAAAATGATGTTCTAAAAATTGAAGTCAATAGTCTTGGAGCAGAGTTATCAAGTATAAAAACTAAAGAGGATGGATTAGAATATTTATGGCAGGGTGATCCATCAGTATGGGGAAGAAAATCACCTATCTTATTTCCTATTGTTGGGAAACTAAAGGATAACGAATATTATATTGAAAATGAAAAATATGAATTAGGTCAGCATGGATTTGCTAGAGATATGGAATTTCAAGTAGAACAAAAGAATAAAGAAATACTTGAATACAAGCTTAAATATAATGAAGAATCATTAAAGAAATACCCTTATAAATTCTTATTAACTATTACTTATGAATTGAAAGGTAATAGTCTTAACATAGGCTATGAAGTCAAGAATCTAGACTCAACAGAAGTATATTTCTCCATAGGTGCACATCCTGGATTCAATATACCTATTATGGAAGAAGAGAGATTAGAAGATTATTATCTGGAATTCGATAAGCTTGAAACAGTGAATAAATATGAATTAAATATTGAAAACAGTGTTTCTTTAAAAAGTATACCATTTCTAGAAAATGAAAAAGTAATACCTATGACTAAGGATATATTCAATAAAGGGGCAATTATCTTATTGGATGTGGAATCCAACAGCCTATCATTGAAGAGCAAGAAAAGCAGCAGAGAAGTATGCGTTGAATATGATGGATTCCCATATTTAGGTATTTGGGGACAACCTGACAACTCTCCTTTTGTATGTATTGAACCTTGGTATGGAGTAGCTGATTTTGAAGATACAGATAAACAATACAAAACTAAAAGAGGTATTCAAAAACTAGAAGTATCAAAAGAATTTAAAGCTAACTATTATGTTACTATAAAATAATATTAAAAATGAGCAAGCTAATGCTTGCTCATACTCATTCTTTCCTTTATTAATTCTTTTATCAATTCTCCAAATTGCCATTTAACTGAAGTTGGAGTTGCTACAGCGTATATAGGTTTCTTAAGTCCAGTATCCTTGAATAAATTAATGAAAGAATGGACTTCTTTGTTGGAAAGTGCGTTAAAAACAATGGTTTTGGATTTTATTCCTGTCTTATATTTCACAGGTATAATATTATTTTCTATGATATCTTTGATTTTGTTTCCCAACATATCATCTGTGACTACAACACATTCATCAATACCCCTACCCAACGAGAATTTTTCAATGGTACTAATTTCTTCAGAATTATAACCATATATTAGAATACAATTTCTACCTTCCGGTCTTTTACTATCCTCATTATTAATTTGCTCAAATGACATAAAAAATCACCTCAATTTTATTCTTGATTAAATAATATTATTATATACAAAAGCATTTTTATAAATATAGTTAATATAATGAATATACTTCTAAAAAAGTTAGATGTCAATGAAATTAATATTTAAGTATCAGCTTTAAACTAAATTATTTTGCAAGTAAGTCAGAAAAAAGAGTTTTGTTCTGACTTGGTATTTGCAAAATAGTATATGTATATGTTACGCCAGCTACTTGCTCGTCCTGATTCAACAAATAATAATGGACATCGAGTCCATAATTATTTCTGACAGTCCAGTAGGGCTGTCAGATTAAAAGCTGGGTTCGGCGTCCTGCCTCACTACTTCACATATACATATACTATTTTGCGTTAAGTCCCTTCAATGTAATCACAAAACATTTTTTTCTTCTAGTTAGCAGAATTTTGGCTATTTAAGATTTTTACTATATAAATAATGAGGAAACTCATTTATTAATTTATCTAGTAATTTAGTAATAAATATTTTAATCAAGAACATACTATAAACATAAAATATTAGAATGAAAAAAGAGGTGATGATTAATGCCAAAAGATAGTCAGCCAGATAATAAAAGAGCAAGAATGGAAAAATGCAATTACCAAACGCCTATAACAAGAGAGAATATGAATCACAATCCTAATAAGAAAAAACATTCAGTTAAAAATAATGATGTATAAAACAACAAGCAAATGAAAGGGATGTCATATCATATATTTATAGTTCTTAAGACCTATATTATATATATGTTATACATCCTTTTTATGTTAAGTAATTTAATACTTTAGTTGAAAAAATTGCATTACTTTGATATAATTACAATAAAGTTTTTCGGCAAAATTCTACAAAAATGATAAGATGGGTGGTAATGTAATGACAAATGATAATGATTTATCTATTAAGAGTTATACAAAATCGTATAACATCAAAAGTTCCATTGTTTTAAGTATATGCTTAATTGCGAGTATCGTTGTTTCGTTTTTGATAGCTGATATACTTATTGTAAGTCTTATAACATTATGTATACTATTGATAGGCTTGATATTATTAAGAAGATTTAGCAAATATGATAAGAAGAAAATCAAAGAAACCCCAGACGAAATGCTAGTAGAAAAACAACTTAAAAATAGACTAGAAAATCTATTAGAACATGCTGAAAACGTTACACAAAGTGGTTTTGGAAAACAGATTCCTGTTGATTCCAATGATGAAATAGGAAAATTGGCAGCAACTTTTAATTACTTATTAGATAATGTAGGTAATTTTGTGAAAGAATTAGATGAAATCTCAGAAGAATCTTCAGATACAAGTAGGAATCTAGCTGATATAACACATAGAACCTCTTGTGTTATGCAGGAAGTATCTACAACATTACAAGAATTAACGTCTAATACATCCAATCTAAGTGGAAGCATCGAGGAAATAGCAGAGGGTGCTTACAAAGTAGAAGAACTTACTAATGAAGGAATCACGTCATTAAGAAATCTAGAACACAAAATGGAGAATATAGTTGAAAATGCTAATTCTGCTACTCTAAGTATAAAAGAACTTAACTCAGCGTCTAAAAAAATGCAGGGTATAATTGATGTTATATCCAATATAGCAAAACAAACCAATCTATTAGCTTTGAATGCTGCAATAGAAGCTGCAAGAGCAGGTGATACTGGAAAAGGTTTTGCAGTTGTTGCAGATGAAGTTAGAGAGTTAGCAGGAAATACTCAAGATTCATTACAAAGCATAAGTGAACTAATCAGTACTTTTTCAGAAGAAACTATAAAAACAGTAGAAATAATTGACTCTAACAATAAAGATATAATCCAAGGTGGTCAGATATTAAAAGAAACCTCTGGAACATTTAATGTTATAGCACAGAATATAACCAACATGGTTGATGGTATCAAAAATTCAGCAGATGCAAGTTCACAAATTGCAAATGGTAGTAAGGAAATTGCTTCGGCAACAGGTGTTCAGACTAATGCAATAGCTGATATAGCTGATCTTTCTCAAAAATTATCCAATATGGCATCAGAATTGAAAACTACTCTATCAGATACTCAAATAGGAGGAGCGAATCTTGATTTTGATTTAGTGGCTAATGATAATAGTATGAAAATGATTTCAGAAAGTGATAAAAAAGATTTAAAAGGTTCTTTGGGAATAGATAATAAATACATAATTGGTATGATAGCCAGACTTGAACCAGTTAAAGGTTATGATTTCTTAATAGATGGTCTTAAAAAAGTATTACCAAAGCATAATGATGTAGTATGTATTATAGTTGGTGACGGGTCTCTAGAAAACAAATTAAAAGAAAAAGTTGAGAGAGAGCAGTTATCAGATAGAATTCTGTTCTTAGGTTATAGAAAAGATATATTGAAGTTATTAGCTATAATGGATGTTGTAGTATTGACTTCTGAAAAGGAAGGTATGCCACCAAGAACATTGATGGAGGCAATGGCTTCAAGTAAACCTATAGTTGCTACCAATGTAAAAGGTAATACTATGTTAGTTAAGGATAATAAAACAGGATTATTAGTTAATTATAATGATGTGGATAATCTGACTAGATGTTTAGAGTTCTTTGTTAAAAATCCTAGTATTGGTATGGAATATGGTAATAAGGGAAGAGAACATCTTGAGAAATTAATAAATAACTAATGAGATTGATTTTATATATAATTTAATATAAAATAATAGGATATTAAATAATAATTTAGTAGGTTACTTAATATTTTATAATGATAGGTAATAATATTATTAAGTTATATTGGAGGTAAATATGAAAGTTATAGCGTTTAATGGAAGTCCTAGAAAAGAAGGCAATACATATACTTTATTACAGACGGTTTTGAAGCAATTGGAAGAGCATAGTATAGAAACAGAACTTATTCAAGTTGGAAATAGAAATATACATGGATGTATTGGTTGTGGGAAATGTAGGACCAATGGTAATAATAGATGTATATTTGATGATGATATCATTAATGAAAGTATTGAAAAAATTATTGAAGCAGATGGAATTATATTAGGGTCTCCTGTTTATTTCGGAGGATTATCTGCTCAAATGAAAGCTTTTATTGATAGAGTAGGTTATGTAACTCGTCCAGAACGTTTATTAAAAAGAAAAGTCTGTTCAGCCGTTGTTTCACAAAGAAGAGATGGAGCAATAGCAGCATTCAATTCAATGAATAACTTGTTTACTATTTCAGAGGCTATAGTAGTAGGAGCAAATTATTGGAATCTTGGCTTAGGCAGAGCTGCTGGTGATGTTGTTAAGGATACAGAAGGTATAGAGAATATGAAGAACCTTGGTGATAATATGGCTTGGTTGTTGGATAAGATCAAATAATAATTTTATAAAAATGTAAATAACCTAGGAATTAGTGAACTCATACTAATTCCTAGGTTTTTTGTTTTCCTGGGAAATATCTGTTGTGATAATAATATAGAATATTACTATAAAAATGGGTTAAAATAAATATGATTAAATTTCTAGGAGGTATATTATGGAGTTATCACCAAAAGATTGTTTGAAAAAAGCTATATTGGATACACAAGAAAAAGTACGTGACTATGAATCTCACGCAAAAAATATAGACGACCAAGAAATTAGTAGCTGTTTTAAAAAATTTGCAGAGGAAGAAGGACATCAAGCTGTAAAGTTACAAGAGCTGCTTGATAAATGTGATAATTAAAAACTACAAAAATATTATTAGTTAATTAGATTAAGCCTTACTGCCTGTGAGTGCTTTTTCTTTAATTAACTTTTAATGAAAATAACAAATAGTAAAAATATATATGTAAAACACTTTATAAAACATTGAAATTCTGATAATATTAATATGTAAAAATTTAAGAAGGGAGATAGGAAAAAAATGAAAATATTTATTGATACAGCTAATGTTAATGAAATAAAAGAAGCAGAGGAAATGGGTGTAATTTGTGGGGTTACCACTAATCCTTCTTTAATAGCAAAAGAGGGTAGGGATTTTAAAGAAGTTGTTACTGAAATAACAAGTATTGTTGATGGACCAATAAGTGCGGAAGTAATCAGTCTTGAATCTAAAGGTATGATAGAAGAAGCTCGTGAGCTTGCTACTATACATAAAAATATAGTAATCAAGATTCCTATGACTATTGAAGGATTGAAAGCAGTAAAAATCCTTACTTCTGAAGGGATAAAAACAAATGTTACATTGATATTTTCAGCTTCACAAGCATTACTTGCCGCAAGAGCAGGAGCAACTTATGTTAGTCCTTTCATAGGAAGATTAGATGATATTGACACAGTTGGTATGGACCTGGTTGAAGATATATCAGAAATATTTTATATACACGATATAAAAACTGAAATTATAGCTGCTAGTATTAGAAGTCCTCTACATGCTTCACAAGCTGCTTTAGCTGGAGCAGATATTGCTACAATACCACACAAAGTTCTGTTGCAAATGACTAAGCATCCACTAACAGACCTAGGGATTGAAAGATTCCTTAAAGATTGGGAAAATGTTTCAAAGTAAATATGATTGTATGGGGCTGAATAATCAGCCCTATAATTATGTCAAAATTCATTGTTGGATTTTAAGCTCTTCTTAATTTCACGAGGACTTTTATTAGTATATTTTTTCATGACTTTGCTGAAATAAAAAGAATCACTGAAACCACATAATTCAGAGATGTTTGATAATGTCAACGAACTGGTTTTCATTAATTCAAAAGCTTTTTTAAGCCTGATCTTATTAACGTAATCAGAAAAAGGTTCACCAGTTTCTTTTATAAATATTTTTCCGAGATACTCGGGATTATAGCCAAGAATACCAGACATACTTTTTAATGTAAGTTTGTTTCTTATGTTTTTATTCACATATTCTTGCATATAATCTGATATGTTAGAACTACTTGTGTTTTTATGGTAACTATACTCTTTATAAAACTCTTTTAGATAGATATTAAAGAATTGAAGCATAAGGTGTCTGCATTCCAGTTGCCAAAACATTTCTTGTCTATTGAAAGTATCATTCAATTTAACAAAGATATCTCTAATTATGGTGCCGTTCTTTAGTTGAGTGAATTCAGGAAATCTAAAGCCGTTTTCAAAAACAGGATCTTTCCTAATAAGCGAATTCCATTCTAAAGAATTCCTATATAGAGATTCATTAAACTCCATATTCTTATAATCTATATAATTTCCATCAAAAAAATGTTTGAAATCAAAATGAACCCAGTATATTACACCAGAGTCTTTATTAGTTATTTTAAATTCATGTGGAATATTAGGTTTTATTAATATAAGATCATCTTTGCCTATTGTATAGGTTCTATCTTCTATGGTCATGTTTGTAGAACCTTCAAAGCCTAATATGAACTCATGGTCATATATTCTTCGTATAGATGTTCTTGTTTTATTAAATACTTCAATTCCTACATTTCTTACATAGGGACATATTTCTTCAAAATACATTTTTTCTAATAACATAATTAAAGCTCCTTTTAGTTTGAAATGTTATTTTATTAAGTATATATGATTATTATAAATGATTAGGTAAAAAAATGATATCGGTATTTTACATAAAATAATCTGCTTTTTTCATGTGAAATTGATAGTATAAGGATTAATATAAAAACAAGAAGAAATATTTTAGGAGGATAATAATGAATAATACAACTGTTTATGAGATTAAGAGGAATATACCTACATACACATTAACACCTGATGAAAAAAATCCCATGTTTGATATGCATGGAAGATGTCTTAATCCATTTCCATATACGCTTCAGAATGGTTGTACCAATGAAATTAAAGATGAAGAGTATACTATTGTAGTGCTGGAAAACAAATATTTATTAATTGAAGTATTGCCTCAGTTAGGAGGAAGAGTACAGAGAATATTAGATAAAAGAAATAATAGAGATATATTTTATTATAATAAAGTAATAAAACCACAGTTAGTTGGTACAAGAGGTGCGTGGTTTGCTGGAGGAATAGAATTCAATTTTCCTATTAGTCACTCACCAACATCATATGATTCAGTACACTATACCATTAATCAGACAAAAGATAGTGCTTCGGTTACTTTTGGTAATATAGAGCAAATATCATCAATGAATTGGCAGGTTACATTAACATTATATGATGATTCATCTTATATGGAGCAAAAAGTACATCTGAATAATCCTACCCCAGTAGAAAATCGATATTATTTTTGGACAAATGCAGCTATACAAGATACAGAAGACTTGAGGCTTGTTTATCCATTTGACTGGTGTGTCAACCATATTTGTCCCTATTATTTGAAATGGCCTTATTATGAAGATGTAGATTATAGAGAAGCAGATAACATACCCTCTGTCTATGAAACCTTTGGTAAATTACTTACAGATAATTTTTTCGGAGTGTATTATAAAAAAGATGACTATGGCATTGTTCATTATGCTGATAGAAAACAAGTAAAGGGAGCCAAATTTTTTGCTTGGGGAAAAGATGATTTAGGAAAAGCGTGGAATCATGCTCTTACTGAAAATAACGAAGAATATCTGGAAATACAAAGCGGTCTTTATGAAACCCAGTCTGTTTTTAATTTTATTAAACCACATGAAAGTATAGAATGGACGGAGATATGGTATCCTGTTAATTCTCTAGGTAACATTACATACGGAGATAAATATGTTGCAATGAATCATTCTATAGAGAACAATAACTTGAATCTAATGTTTTCAGCAGTTAAGAGTTTTGGAGAGTGTAAACTTACAGTAAAAATAGATGATTATACTATTAATCAAATTATTGATCTTGACCCTGATAAAATAACAAAATTAAATATAGATATTCCTGATAAAATCTTAAGTGTTGATAAATTAGAAATTAGTGTAAGAGATGACGAAGAAGTTATTTTCCTTTATGGTGATAGAGATGAATTCTTGGAAACATATCCATCCATTGATTTATTTACTGATGTTAGAATGAATCGTAGTGTTAAAGATATAGAAAGCTTATTGAATAAAGTCAACAATGATGAAGAACTTACTAAAGATGAAATGGGGAAATTATATCATACAGCTTATTATAAGGAAACTAGGGGAGAAGAAGATGATGCATTAATATTATACAATGCCAATTTAAAGTATAATCCTAGTTGTTTGCTTACTAAAAAAAGATTAGGGATAATGTATTTTAAACAGGAAAAATATGATCAGGCTAGATTTTATCTACAACAAATATTATCCTATAATCCAGTAGATGACGAAGCACGTTTTATGATTGCTATACTGATAGGCAGACAGGGAGATCTTAGACTCTTACGTAAGTTATTATTTGATATTTCTAGCCCTTCACTTAAAAAAGCCTCTGTAGTTGAGATTGCAAAGATTAATATAAGGCTAGGATATTATAGAGAAACAATCGTTATGCTAGAACAATATAAAAATATAAATGAGCCATATATCAATTTTTTGCTTTGTATTGCATATCGACATAATAATCAATTAAAGAAAGCCCAGGGAATTCTTAGTGCAGTGAACATTGTATCTCCTTATTTGTTAGTAGAGAAAAACTTACAAGGATATGATGAAGATGGTTCCGTCATCAATTCTATACTTAAGGTGAATGGATTAATCTTATCAATCATAAGAGAATATACAATACTTGATTGTTATGAGGAGGTTATTGAATTATTAAAATATGTACATGAACCCAATATACTTCATAATGCATATATGAAATATTCTTCTGACCAAATATCTTCAGAGGGAAGTCTTGATTTTAATATAATCAAAAATTCACAAATTGACTATTGCTTCTTCAAAGATTATGTTACAGCAAATGTACTAAGAGAGTATGAAGATATTGATGAATCGGGTAAGATATCATATTTATTAGGTAACTATTACTATGGAATCGGAGACTATGATAATGCAGAAAGTTCATTTTTACTCGCTTATGAAAAGGGTTTGAGATATACAGTTCTCTTAAGAAATCTAGGATATTATTATTATAAAAGAAAAAGTGACCTAGTAAAAGCTTGTTATTACTTGGAACAGGATATAGAGTTGCAGTCAAACAAGAATGAGGATAGTTTAATATTACTTAATGAAATCTACCAATTAAAAGATGATAAGCAAAAACAAAGGGAATTATTATCTGTGTGGCAACAGGTAGATAATCCTAATAGAATTATATATCCAATGATAAGTAGTTTAATTAATATTAGTGAATATAAAAAAGCCCTTGAAGTTATATTAAAAGATGAGTTATATAATTGGGAAGGTAAAGAAAATAGTGGACATCTATATCAACAAATATATAAGGAATTGATAAAAGAAGCTTCTTGCAATAATGATTTATCCTGTTTAGAAGAATATATAGATAAAATGATTAACTATCCAGCAAACATTCATTATGGAGATAGTATGAGAAAACCATTATCGAAAATTTACTATATAAGAGGAAAAGTCTACAAGTTACTAGGCAAAATGGATAAAGCGAAAGAAGAGTTCAATATGGGATATAAAGAGATGTTACGTACAGAACGAAATAATACTGATGATAGCATAAGATATAGCTTCAAATGCTTGAAAGACTTAAAGAATATAGAAAGAAATTACAGTAACGTTTGATTATAGAATAATATAAGATATGGAGGAATTTAAGTGGTAGAACAACAAACAATAATAAACAATACAGAAAATATAAAAGTGGTATATAATAAAAATGATTTTAGTTTTAATGTGGAAACTCCAAACAAAGTATGGTGTCAAAAAAAAGATTTCAAGCCATATGTTGATATCAGCTATAATGATGAAATACATAGATTATATTTTGAGAATGCTGAATCAATAACACATAAGTCATTTGAAACAGGTATCGGAAGAGGAATCAAATGTCTATTATCAAATTTTAAGATAGGAAAAGAAGAAATAGAACTTTGTTTTGAGATATCTATCTGGATTGATAATATCTACGAAGATATTCATTTTGAATTAATTCCAATTAATGAGGTTCAAGGCATTATTGAAAAAATAGTTTGGCCAGGACCATTTGATTTTAAGAAGAAGGAAAAAAATAATTATACAGTAATACCTATGATGTTAGGGTGTATTATCCCTAATAATTGGGCAAAAGAAGTACATCCAATGGAGAACGGTAGATACTATACAAGAGGTGCATATATGCCATGGTGGGGACAGGTTGAAGATAATAACGGTTATATAGCCATTGCAGAAACTCCTTGGGATGGGGGCTATGAGTTAGTTCATCCAGCTGGAGGCGAAACTAATATAGCTTCTGTTTGGTATCCTTCGCTTGGAGAAATTGGTTATAATAGAAAGATAAAATACTCATTTATGGATGAATGTGATTATAACCGACTATGTAAAGTATATAAAAAATATGTCAAACAGCAAAAAGGTATAGTTACCCTAGAAGAGAAGGCAATCCAAAATCCTAATATTAACCAACTTATAGGTTCGCCTGTTATTCATTCTTTTATTTATAATCACACTGAGCCATCAAGTGATATTTATGATAGGGAGCATCCTGAGAATAATGATGTATTGGTATCTTTTAATGAAAGAGTCAACCAACTAAAAGAGCTAAAGGAAAAGGGTGTAGAAAAAGCATATCTTCATCTTGATGGATGGGGGAAGAGAGGTTATGATAACCTTCATCCTGATGTTTTTCCTCCTTGCAAGCAAGCAGGTGGTTGGCAAGGAATGAAATACATATCTGATACATGTAAGGAATTGAATTATATTTTTGCTATACATGATCAATATAGAGATTATTACCTTGATGCTGAAACCTATAATAAGGAACATGCTATTCATAATAGTGATAATAATATAACTGTAGAGGCTGAATGGGCTGGAGGAAATCAGACTTTCTTATGTACTCAGTTAGCACCTTATTATGTGAAGAGGAACTTTGAGACACAAAAAAAGAATGGTATTGAACTAAATGGAGCCTATCTAGATGTTTTTTCTGTTGTGACACTAGATGAATGTTACCATCAAGAGCACAGAATGAGCAGAAAACAGTGTATGGAAAAGAGAAGAGAATGTTTTAATTATGTAAGCTCAGAAAAAATCTTAATTAGTTCAGAAGAGTGTGTTGATTGGGCTTTACCAAATATGGATTTGGTTCATCATTCACCTATGGCATTGACTGTGCCTCTTGATGGTTGGGATTATACGGGAGATGCAATAGGAATTCCAGTGCCACTGTATACGTTAGTTTATCATGAATGTTTAGTGGTTCCTTGGGCGCTTAAAAAAGGCGGTTGGGGGCTGCCAACATCACAAGATGGATTTTTATATGCATTACTTAATGGTGGAACAGGTTATCTTGATATTGAAGCTGATACTGCCCAGATTGAAAAGAATAAGATTGTGTGTAAGCTTCACGAAAAAATAGCTAAAAAAGAAATGGTTAGACATGAGTTTATTGATGGGTCATTGACAAAACAAAGGTCAGTGTTCTCAGATGGAACGATGGTAGAAGTAGATTTTGAAAATGATACATATTCAATAGGAGAAAAGTAATATTTCTTAAGTATAAAATAAGTATAGATATTTAGTATAAAAAATCCCTGAAGTTATTGGCTTAAGGGATTTTTTAGTGTTAACAAATATTATTTTTGTGAAAATTTAATGTTAATTGACAAAATTTCAACTGATATATATAATTTATTTAAATGTTATTTTGGCAAACCGTAAATTTGGCATTGGTATTATATGGTACATTAACGTGAGACTTTGCAATTAATGTATTTAATGAAATTTACAAGTATGTAACTAGGCAGTATTGATTATATCAAAAATCCATGAGGTGAGAAATAATGAATAATAAAATTAAAATATTTCTGATAACAGGTGTTACAGCTGTATTATTATGTAGCTGCACTAGCAATGAAGATTTAATAAAACAAACAGAAGAGATAAATAATCAGCTGATTGAGGTCAAAAGTGAAAATGCAGAATTGAAAGATAAGATTGATGAACTAAATAAAATCATTAAGAATAATGATATTGTACTAAATGATTTAGAAGAAAAAGAAGAACAAGAAATACAAGAACAAGAAATACAAGAACGAGAACAAGAAGATAAAGATGATGAAGAATACCAGCATAATCATTATCAACAATACCAACTATACCAAGAAGATTTAAGTTATTTAGATACTATTGTTGAAGGTAAAGAAACATTCACTACATATAGGAATATTATAAAGAATTTTGGAGAACCAAAAGAAATAAAAAATATTATAGATGAATCAGGAGCATATCTACACGGTTACTTTGCTCTAGTTTTATATGATGATATTGAATTCGTTATTACATGTTGCGGCGATGCTGAAGACCCATTTTATATTACGGATGATGATAGGGTTACTAGAGTAGATATAACTGGTAATAAGTATGTTTTGAACAAAAGTTATTTTTTGTCCCTAGAAGTTAAAGTAGGTGATTCAGCAGATAAGATAGCAAAACATTATAACAATGAGATTATTGATAGTAGAGATAAGAAAGCTTATAGTATGAATCAAGTAATAGAGGTTTTAAGGGATGATGAAGATAGTTTTAAACAAGAAAGTGGTTTATATTTTTCAGGAACAATGGATACAGGTCTTTGTTTAGGAATGGTTATGTTGATAGATGATAATGGGCTAATAACAAGAATAATAATGGGATTGCCAACAGCAGGATAGAATATTTGGAGGTAAGGTTATGCAAGAGGTTAAATTAGTTGAACCAAGTATATTATATAGGGATTCATTTCTAGAATTTATTGAAGACGTGAAAGAAACAGGTTATGAGTCATATGAGCTTTATACTAAGGCTGAAGAAGATTTTAACGAGTTTATCAAAGACCTTCTTGATTCTAGCAAGGGGATTAATATACCAGAAGGATGGATACCATGTAGCAGCTTTTGGCTTGTAGATGATGTTGGAGAAGTAATTGGAGTAATAAGAATTAGGCATAGTGTTGACAGCGAATTTTTGCAAATGATAGGTCATATCGGTTACGAAATAAAATCTACACATAGAAACAAAGGTTATGGTAGCAAATTACTTGAACTAGGTTTAGTTGAAGCTAGGAAACTTGGATTAGAGGAAGTAATAATAACATGTAATGAAAATAACATAGGCTCCAGAAAAATTATTGAAAAATTCAAAGGCAAATATATAAAATCTATTTTTGATACGGATGATCAAAGAAACTTATTACAGTATAAGATATAATTATGATAATTTCTATTTAAATATGGGAGGATTTAATGGATAAAATAGTGTATAAAGAAGTAGAAAGCTATATGCTTTCATGTATGAATAACAATGATTGTGCTCATGGTTATCAACATATCTACCGTGTATTATATAATGCATTAGAATTAAGTAAGGACTATGAAGTAGATAAGGAAGTTTTGATTGCATCAGCTTTATTACATGATATCGGTAGAGATGCCCAAGAGGAAGAATCAAGCAAGAATCATGCTGCTGTAGGAGCTGCGATGGCTTATAAATATTTGATTACCATAGGTTGGAGTGAAGATAAAGCTAATCATGTGAAAGATTGTATTGCAAAACATAGTCATAGAATAGATAATAAAACTTGTAGTATAGAAGCTAAGTTACTCTATGATGCTGATAAATTAGACATTATTGGATATATAGGTATTTCTAGATTAATAGCTTATAGTGGAATAGTAGCCCAACCTTTATATTCTTTAGATGATAATGGACAAGTTCTATCTGGTGATAATGATGGGAAAAATTCATTTTTTAACGAGTATCATCAGAGTATTAAAAAGGTTAATAATAACTTTTATACTAACAAAGCAAAAATAATTGCTGAGGATAGAATAAAAGATAGAATAAAAGATAGTATACATATATATAATAATTTATTTGATGAAGTTGATAAAACTCATAAAAATGGTTTGAATATGTTAGATGAAATTTTCAATGACAGTAAAATGTAGTGATGATTATATTGGTATAACCAACTTTAACAATTAAAAGAGATAATATTGTAAAGAAATAATAAAACTAATTAAGATAAAGGAGAAAGCATGTATAAAAAATTATATATAGTAATTTTAGTAATTCTAATAGGTATAACTGGATGTAATAAACCTAATAATTTGCCAGAAGAAGTAGAAAAAATCGTTAAGTTAGAGAATAATAATTATCAGTTATGGTATTTTAACATCACATATGACCAATATAAAAATAATATTGAAGGTGTGCTTGATGAATCTAGTATAAATAAAGATGATGAAGTAATATTCGGTCATAATGACGAAAAATATAAAGGAAAAGATTTGATTGGTTTAGATATTGATCAAATAAAAGAATACAGAGCAAAAATGAAGAAATCAGTTCTATGGCTTTATGACATAGATGAATTAAAGGTAGAAGTACAGATTTCAGATGTGTATTATGATGAGAAAGAGGATATTAAATACGTATATACTTTAGCTGAAAAAGTCACCAATAATGAAAAAAATATGGTATTATATACAAATTTCAGATACTCATTTAAACAAATAGATGGAATATGGAAAGTATTCAAGATTGACAAATCCTCAGCTAGCCAAGGAGAAGATAATACTATTCAATTATACGATGAACTAGAATATCTATACCATAACGGAGAACCAATTTCATTTATAAAAACAATAAATCCGTTAACAGGGGGAGAATAATTTGCAAATAGAATTGTCTAGCAAACAAAAGGAGTTTATAGATAAATACATAAAAAAATCAGCTAAAGACATATGGGAAGAAAAGCTGATAAATCTAAAGGGCATAGTACTTAATGGGGAAGAAGATAATCAACAGATAGAAGATAAAATCAACGAATGGATTTTAGTTGACATTAAAGTGGCAGAAGAAAATACTAGACCATATAAATGTGTATGTGGACGTTCATTAAGATATCAATATGTAATTAAACACAGAATACTAGATATAACTTATAATCTTGGTTGCGAATGTGTTAAAAAGTATACCGGTATAGATAGTAAATTAGTGAACAGAGTATTACTGAAAAAAGAAGAACTAAACAGTATGGTTGATGAAATAATAAGAAAGTTAAACGAATCAGAAATTGATAGACAACTGTATTTGTTGGATTACGATGAGATACCCAATATGATTAGACAACAATTATTGATTGGTCTACCATTAACCGATAAACAATTGGAAAAAGTTTTTAAGGTTATAGGTAAAGATAATAATAAAAAGAATTATCATAAAAAAGTACATAATGTAATGCAAGAATTAACCAAAGAACAACTAGAATTTTTGAATAAATTGAATTACGAAGATAAACAACCACTAATTATATCACTAATGGATGGTAAAAAAATATATAATATGGATGAACTTAAGGGAGTAGAATTATCTAATATAGCGTTAAGAAAAGTTGAGTTAAACTTACCATTCACAGATAAAGAAATCAGAGATATCAAAAAAGGCAAGAAAACAGAGGATATCAAATATATTGAGATTGCCAGTAAAAAACTTAATAAATCCCAATATGAATTTTGGTGTAGCAGAATGTCTCTTAACCAGAGAAAAGAAACTGCCAAATACATTGTAGAGGGAACAAATATATGTGATAAAAGACTTGTAAGAGGAAAATCCTTAGATAAAAACATAAGAAAGCAAATTCAATTAGGTATTCCATTGACAGAAAAACAGAAGAAAAGTCTAGACATATAGCATTATAAATAAAAAAATATAAGGGAGGATTATATGGAATTAAGAGAGGTTATGAGAAAAAGAAGGTCGGCTAGAAAGTTTCAAGATATTGAAATAAGGGATAGTATTATTAACGACATTTTAGAAAGTGCAAGACTTGCACCTGAGACAGATACTTGTAATTATTATATTGGAGTAATTACAGATGACAAAGTAAAGAATGAAATTGCAAATGCAACGTTATTCGCTGAGTGGGTTGCAGAAGCACCGGTTATCTTTGTTTGCTGTTGTGATATTAGTTGGGATATTGGTGAACAAAAAGATGACGATTATGGTGTTATTGGGAATAAACTTAGATATAGTAAAGAGATAGTTGATTTTTTAAGAGAACATAATAATCGTAAAGCCTGTAAAACCTTAGTACAGAGTACACCAGTTTACATAGCTGCTCAGCATATGATTCTTACTGCTGTTTCCCATGACTTACGTGGGTGTCTAGTAGATTTTATTGATATAGAGAAGATTAATAAAATATTAGGATTACCAGAGCATATAACATGTCAACTTTTAGTACCTATTGGATATCCAGATGAAAAGACAACGCCTAAAAGTAAAGAAAGTAGAGAGGATATGTTTTTTTATAATAAGTGGAAATGATAGAGTATCGCAGATTTTAATTACTATTAAATTAGGTGATTAAATAGTTATTTTAATACTTTTTAAGAGAAAGGAAGCTATAAATATGATTAAGAAATTAACAGATAGAATTTATTATATGCCACATAAAGAGGACACAGATAGACCTTCTCTAGGAGTTATCTGTGGGAATAAGTATAGTTTGGTAGTTGACTCAGGTAACTCTCCAAAACATGCAAAAGAATTTTTAACTGAGCTAGATGCACTAGATATTCCACCATTGAAGTATTTAGCTATTACACATTATCATTGGGATCATATATTTGGAATAAAAGAGATGGGATTAGTGACTATAGCTAATCATAATACAATTGAGAAATTAGAAGAAATAAAAAAATTGAAGTGGGACGATGTATCTTTAGTAGAACATGTTAATGAAGGTAGATTTTCTGATTTTACAATTGAGTGCATTAAAAAAGAAATTACTGATAGATATAATTTTGAAATAGGTGAGTTAGATATTACATATGAGAATAGTATTAAAATAGATCTAGGAGGATTAACATGTATAATCAAATCAATCGGGGGTGACCACACTAACGATGCATCTATGATATATATTCCTGAAGAAAAAGTTTTGTTTTTGGGAGATTGTATTTATGGTGGCATGTACAAAGGTGTATATGGTTATACAAAAGAAAAACTATTTCCAATGATAGATGAAATTCTTGATTGTGATGCAGATCATTATATTGTATCTCATGAGAATATATTTGATAAAGAGGGTATAACAGATTTATTAAAGCAACTAAAAACAGCAGGAGAAATAGTAGGAGAAGATTTATCTAACGAAGAAGCAATAAAAAGATTTTCAGATAAATATAATAGAGTACCTTCTGAAGACGAAAGCTTTTATATGAAATGTTTTGCAGATGTAAATGGAGTGATGTTGAAACAATAGTTATATAGCATTAATATAGTCATTTCAATGAAAGAATAAAATGGGAGTATGAAGATGATTAGAAATGCACCAATATGGGTTAATGAATTATTAGTTGATAGTCTAAGAATAATTTTAGGATTGTTAATTATAATAAATATTATTTTTATTATTATCCTTGTAAGGTATATTATTAAAGGTATTTATTATAAGCATAAAAAACAAGGAAAACATAATGAATATTATAGTAGGAAAAAGATATTTTTATATTCTGGTTTAATCATAGTAACAGCTATAATTATAAGTATTTTCTACTTACCAAGAGAAGTATTACCTAATGATGATTATAGTATTTACAGCATGAATCTACATAAGATTTATCCTATAGAACAAAATCAGTATAACATTAAAGAACTAAGTAAATTAGAAGAATTAGAGAGAATTTTAAAAGATTATAAATGCAAAAGAAGTTTGTTTGGTACAAGTTGTGTGCAACATATGAAAGACTCAAAACCCATATGTTTCAGTCTTATATTGTATAATCAAAATGAAAAGGAAACTTTAGTTGTTAATTTTATAATTGAAAATGATAGGCAAAGAGTATATACGTCAGCTAATATTGATTTTGTATATGATATTGAAAATAAAGATGGTATGTTAGATGATAAAATTTATCGTTTTTTTGAAGAGAATTATTAAGTTATAAAAATAGTAAGCTTAAATATATTAGTTTTACAGTGTTTAATTAGTAAGTAAATTACATATAAATATACATAAGCTGTTAGCTGATAGAATACAATTTTTAGGAGATGTATGTATGTTTAAGTTTTTATCTAAGAAATACGCTAAGAAACATAAGAAACAAGAGATTATACCATTGAAAACACAGTTAGAAAAATTAGAGGAAGTTGGAATAAGAATTAATCCAGATATTGACAGTAATCACCTCTTTAATGTTTTTGATAAGGAAGAATATGAAGAAGATCCGTATGGTTCTTTGTTAATAGCATTAGGTTGTGAAGTTGAAACTTCAAAAGATTGTGGGAAACCCATATCAAAAAATATATGGTATTTAGATACAGAGTGTATTGAAGATACAGGGGATTATGTAAGAGTCATGGAAAAAATAGCTTGTTTAGCTCATGATAACCTGCCATTATCTAAAATACATGACTATATAGATATGGATAAAAGCGAAGCATGGATTGCGTTTAATTTAGGAGAAGAAACATATAAATGGAACTTAGAATTTAATGATGATTGGCTGGATGTGAGAATATTTTCCATGGTTAACAAGCTGTTGTTAAGCAAAGACAGTACAAGTCAATTTGTTATATCAGTATTGGACCAATCTATATTAATAGCTTTTTTAGAAAATGATAAAATTGATGATTTTAATAAAATATCCAAATACATTTTTGAAATAGTTTAACTTTCACTAGGTAGAGATGCTATACCAAAAGATAGGACATTAAAAACACTTTGTACTGAGTACAGGTTTGAAATTGATAAGATACTAGATGATGAATTCTTCTTTTTCAGCTGTACTAAAATGCAGTGAAGAAAACTATATTTTTAACTAAATAATCTCAAAATGAGGTGACTGATAATGAATGTTAATATATGGGACTGAGAGAAAAGGCTGTACATATAATATCGCCCAGGAAGTAATAAAACAGATAGAAGACGCAAATGTAACTGAGATTTTTCTTCCTAGAGATTTGCCAGAGTTTTGTATATCTTGTTTAAGATGTTTCAGTGAAGAAAAAGGTACATGCACACATAGCAATTATACTAATCCAATTCGTCAAAAATTATTATCAACAGATTTAATCATTTTGACTTCGCCAGTGTACTCATATCATGTAACAGGCCAAATGAAAGTTTTTCTGGATCATTTTGCTAATATGTGGATTGTCCATCGTCCCGAAAAGAATATGTTTCATAAACAAGGTTTAGTTATAGCCACTGGAAGTGGACCTGTTTATAATCACAGTTTGAAAGAAATGAAAGATAGTCTGGATTTTTGGGGAGTTGCTAAAACCTATAAAATGGGCTTTGCTGTTTATGAAACAAGGTGGAAGTGCGTATCGGTAAAAATAAAAAATAAAATTACTAAGAAAGCAAAAAAGGTAGCTAAAAAAATTCAAAAAAATAATGGTAAAGTTAAGCCTTGCTTCAGAGTACGTAAATGGTTTTTCGTTAGTAAAATGATGCAAAAGTACATAGGTTCTAATCCGCCAGATGTTGAATATTGGAGAGAACAAGGATGGTTAGGTAGAGAGCGACCATGGAGGTAATTATAGTTGAAAAATGAAAGGGGTTTACAATTATGAATAACACATTAAATGATTTTTTTAATGGTTTGAATGATGATGATAAGGAGATCTATTCAGAAATAGCAGACTTTGCATATGAACTAGGTTATAAACCCAAAAGAGCAAGAACTAAAGATATTAACTATGTATTTACTAATAATAAGACAAAAATACATCTTTTAAAATTCTCATATACGGATGGTCAGCCTAAATTAAAGCTGAAATATTTTGCAACTGACAATTATTCTGAATTTTTTCATGAAGCTATAAAAAATACTATTGAAGAATTTAATTTTAAGTATACTGGTTGTTATAAATGTGGGAGATGTAAAGATAAACCATTAGGATATATATATGAATATCCTGATGGTAAAAAATATTTTAGGTGTGGTAGAGAGTTGATATGTTTACCCCCTCTTACACAAAATGAAGTTCCAGAAATTCTTAAGTTACTTAAAACACAGCATGGATATCATTTATTAAATAATGAATAGAAAGTATAGAAGAAAGAATTTTTTATATTAAACTGATTCAGATAGGTGTTAGATTAGGAGATATTAGAAGGGTGATAGGTAATGAGGACAAAATTAATTTTAGTTGAAGGATTGCCAAGTTCGGGTAAATCAACTATAGCAGAGATAACTGATGAGATTCTTAATGAAATTGGTATAGAGCGAAAACTTTATAAAGAAGGAAACTTAGATCATCCTGCTGATTATGACGGAGTAGCTTGTTTTAATCACAAAGAGTATAATGAACTAGTTGCTAAGTACAATAAATATTCTCAATTGATTCAAAAGGATCTAATACAAAAAGGAAATGATTATTTTTTACCATATGCTAAATTATTGAATGACACATCATATCCAAGTGAATTAATTAATGATATAACAAAATATGATATATATGAATTATCACTAGATAGACATATAGATTTGATTTTAAAGAAATGGGAACATTTTGTACATAGTGTTATACATGATAAGTTTACTTATATTTTTGAATGCTGTTTTATGCAAAATCCAATAACAGTCAGCATGTTACGAGATAATAGTCCTAAGGAAAAAACAATAAATTATATTAAAAGATTGACTAAAATCATTGAACCATTGAATCCTATTTTGTTATATGTTAATCAAATGTATATTGAGAAGTCATTCAAAAAAGTATTGAATGAAAGACCTGAATCATGGTTAAAAGGATTCATTGATTATTACACAAAAAGAGGATTTGGCAAAGAAAATGAGATGAATGGCATAGAAGGAACTATAGAAGTATTAAGAGCAAGAAAAAAATTAGAGCTGGAAATATTTTATTTACTAGAAATGGATAAATGGATTATTGATAATTCATCTTATGATTTTAATAATACTAAGGATGAACTAATGAATATAATCACAAAGCATTATAATAAGTAGTTCAATAAGGATATTTAGACTAGCAAACGTTAACTTTTGGAAGATAAAATGGAAGGGATGATAATAATGTATGATTATAAATTTATAAGAATTGACATCTCTAAGTGGAACAATAACCCAAAAGAAGATTACAGAGAAATAATTAGAAGAGAAGCCAGGGATGGGTGGGAGCTTGTACAGATATTTGCCCCATCACTAGCTGCTGCAGGATTTAGCAAGTATTTTGAGATAATATTGAAAAGAGAAATGTAATACTAGAAAAGTAATTATAGGGATAAGAAGGGATTTAGTTATTATGGAGAATACAACAATATTAAAGGATCTAGACGAATTAATAGAAAAGGATGATTTTTCAGGTGTGGTTTCAATTAAAAAGCAAGGTAAAATTATCTATGAAAAAGCAAGTGGATATGCAGATCGTGGTAACAGAATAAAAAACAATATAGAAACAAAGTTTGGAATTGCATCAGGTACAAAATTATTCACAGCATTAGCTATAGGAAAATTAATAGATCAAGGTAAGATATCTATGGAAACAAAGGTTTGTGACATAATTGATTATAATTTTGAGCTTTATTCAAAAGATATTACTATTAGACAATTATTAACCCATACATCCGGTATGCCAGATTATTATGATGAAGACAAAATTGATGATTTCGATAATTTTTATGTGGATATACCTTGGTATCATTTAAAAGAGCCAAAAGATTATTTTCCTATTTTTCCTAAAGAAGAGATGAAATTTTTACCAGGAAAATCATTTGCTTACTGTAATGGTGGTTTTGTATTACTAGCAGCAATAGTATCTGAAGTATCAAAAATGACATATAAAGATTTTGTTGAACAGGAAATATTTACAGCTGTTGGGATGACTAACTCAGGATTCTATGCAATGAACAGATTACCTGAAAATACAGCAATTGGTTATGTTAAAGATGATATGGGTTGGCGTACAAATATATATAATCTACCTATAGTTGGTGGTGGTGATGGTGGTGCATTTACTACTATTGGTGATTTATATATACTATGGGAAGCATTATTAAGCAATAAGATTCTATCAAAGGATTTAGTTGATTCATATATTAAACCTTATGTTAAAGCTGAATCAGAAGGTAAAGATACATATTACGGTCATGGAATTTGGGTTTATGAAGAAAAAGGAAAGCCTGTAGAAGAATACATTGTAGGATGTGATGCAGGAATATCTTTCAAATCGGCAATTATTAGAGAAAAAGAAATAACTTATACTGTAATTTCTAATACAGGAAATGGAGCTTGGCCAATATTAAGAGAGATAATAAACTTGGTTTATAACAAAGGGCTTTAAGATTTGTCTATACTTGCTTTGCATACTATAACTATTTACACTAATATCTAAATTTGCTATAATACAAGGAAACATAACTATATTAGAGTTAATGTAGGAGGATATTATGCAAAAAAGTACATTGCAAACAGTAGATAGAGCACTAACTATATTGGAGATATTATCTCAAGAAGTTAATGGCTTGACAGCAAAAGAGATAGAAAATAAGATTGAACTTAATAAAAGTACAATCCACAGATTACTTATGACACTTTTAAACAAAGGTTTTATTGAGAAAAATGAACAAACCAATAGATATATAATTGGTCTTAAGATGGTAGAGCTTAGCAGTATAAGATTAAATAATATTGAACTTAAAACTGAAGCTCTTCCATATCTTAGAGAAATGTCTTATAAACTTAACCAACCTGTTCAACTAGCAACATATCTAGATGGAGATGCAGTTTTCATTGAAAAAATTGAACCAATACACTCTATAAGAATGTACTCACAAATTGGTAAAAGAATACCTATCTATTGTTCATCAGTAGGTAAAGCATTACTGTTACAATGGAGTAATGAAAAAATATTGAAATTATTAGAGGATACTGAATTTACTAGTTTTACTCCTACTACATTATTAGACCCTGAAAAAGTCATTAAAGAGATAGAACAAGCTAGGGTAGAAGGCTTTGCTATAGATAATGAAGAGCATGAAGTAGGGATTTATTGTATTGCTTCACCTATATATGACTATAGAGGAGAAATAATTGCAGCGGTAAGTACTGCAGGAACAAATAAAGAGTTCCTAGAAAATAAAGATGCTGAAATAATTCGTGTAGTTAAAAATACTGCTGAAAAAATTTCTAAACGTATGGGGTATAGAGCTAAATAGATTTAATTAAGAGTATTTGTTTGCATTATTTTTGCATTAATTTTAAATTATAGATATTTTTATTATGATTAAGAAGCAGGAGCTTCTTTTAAAATTACCCTTTGATAGTTTCATATAATGAAACATGGTATTATTAAATGAAATATAGTTGACATTACTTGGTGTCAATGATAAAATGTATATATAGTGAAAATGAGTTTCATATAGTGAAACTAATATAGAAAGGATGAAAATATAATGGAAATAAGACAACCATCAAATTCAAGAGATGCTAAGCATTATACTACAGATAGACTTAGAGAAGAATTCTTAATTGAAGAATTATTCGTTACAGGAAAAATTAAACGTGTTTATAGTCACATAGATAGAATTATAACTATGGGTATCTGCCCAGGGGATAAGGCTATCACTTTAGATGAAAACTTGGACGTATGGAAGAACTTAGGAACTAATTCTTTCTTAGAAAGAAGAGAATTAGGAGTTATAAATATAGGTGGAAAAGGTCAAATCACTGTTGACGGAGAAGTATACAAATTAAATGAGCGTGACGGACTATATGTAGGTATGGGAGCTAAAGAAGTTTTATTTACTAGCGATGACCCAAAAAATCCTGCTAAATTCTATAGCTTAAGTGCACCAGCTCACAAAACATACAAAAATGTACATATCGACATTACTAATGCAAAACAAGTTAACTTAGGTTCAGACGAATCTTGTAACAAGAGAACTATATATCAATACATTCATCCAGAAGTAATGGAAAGCTGTCAATTATCAATGGGTCTTACTAAGATGGCTCCAGGAAACGTATGGAATACAATGCCAGCACATACTCATGAAAGAAGAATGGAAGTATATGTATACTTTGACATTCCAGAAGATTCAGTAGTATTCCATTACATGGGAGAACCAACTGAAACAAGACATATCGTTATGAAGAATGAACAAGCTGTTATTTCACCAAGCTGGTCAATCCATTCAGGTTGTGGAACAAGTGCCTATACTTTCATTTGGGGTATGGTTGGAGAAAATAAAGCTTTTGATGATATGGATCACTTAAAGATTACTGACTTAAAATAATTGGTAGAATAGATATTCCTAGAAAACACAATATTAGGAGGTAAATAAAATGGCAAATAAATTTACATTAGAAGGAAAAGTGGCTATAGTTACAGGTTGTAGTACTGGTCTTGGTCAAGGAATGACATTAGGACTTGCAGAAGCAGGAGCAGACATTGTTGGTGTTGATTATGTTGACGCACCTGAAACACAAGAAAAAGTAGAAGCGTTAGGTAGAAAATATTTAGGAATAAAAGCTAACTTACTTACAACAGAGCCTATTCAAGGTATCGTAGATCAGACTGTAGAAAAATTTGGTAGAGTAGATATTCTTATAAATAATGCAGGTATCATTCGTAGAGAAGATTCTATTAACTTTACAGAAAAAGATTGGGATGACGTTATGAACATTAACGTGAAAACAGTATTTTTCTTCAGTCAAGCAGTAGCAAAACAATTCATGAAACAAAAATCAGGCGGAAAAATCATTAATATTGCATCAATGCTTTCATTCCAAGGAGGTATCAGAGTTCCTTCTTATACAGCAAGTAAAAGCGGTGTAATGGGTATTACTAGATTATTAGCTAATGAATGGGCAAAAGAGAATATTAATATTAATGCAATCGCACCAGGTTACATGGATACTAATAATACTGCTGCTTTAAAAGCAGACCCAGTTAGAAGTAAAGCAATACTTGATAGAATACCTGCAAATAGATGGGGATTACCTTCTGATTTAGCTGGTCCAGTTGTATTCTTGGCTTCAGAAGCAGGAAGTTATGTAAATGGTTATACATTAGCTGTTGATGGTGGATGGTTAGCTAGATAAGACATATACTACATAGTTATAATAAACATAAAAATTATTAATACTTCAAAAAAAGCTTATTCTATAACAGGATAAGCTTTTTGTTTATGATTCACAAGAAAATAATATTTACAATTCTTCTTATTAAAGTGCATATTACACATTATAAAAGAAAATAATACTACCAAGCAAATAATGAAAGTTGTGAGGTGGTAATAATGTTTGAAGACATAAAAGATAACAATATCTATAAAAATCTTTATGATGGACAATGGGTCAGTTCTGCTTCCAATAATTTTATAACCATTAATTCTCCTATTAATGAAGAAGAAGTTGGAAAAATTCAAGCTATGACAGGAGAAGAAGTAGATAAAGTAGTTTCAAAGGCTCAGAGTTCTTTTGGTGTATGGGCAGATAAACCAGTTAGTGAGAGAGCTGATATCATTCATAAATCAGCAGCAATACTAGAAGAAAATTCAGAAGAAATAGCAAATATATTAACTAAAGAAATAGCGAAGGATATAAAGAGTGCAAGATCTGAAGTTATTAGGACTGTTGATTTTATAAGATTTACAGCTGATGAAGGTAAAAGAATACAAGGAGAAACTCTTCAAGGTGATGGTTTTCATGGATTTTCAAAAGACAAATTGGCTTTTGTTACAAGAGAATCAGTAGGAGTAGTCCTAGCAATATCACCTTTTAATTATCCAGTCAACCTTTCAGCATCAAAGATAGCACCAGCATTAATGGCGGGGAATAGCGTAGTTTTCAAACCTCCCACTCAAGGTTCTATTAGTGCATTATATCTAGCAAAGGTATTTCAAGCAGCTGGGTTGCCTAATGGTGTACTTAACACAATAACAGGTAAAGGCTCTGAAATAGGAGATTATATAATAAAACACAAGGAGATTGATTTAATAAACTTTACTGGCAGCAGTGAAGTTGGTAGACATATATCAGAAGTGACATCTATGGTACCAAGTATCATGGAATTAGGAGGAAAGGATGCAGCAATAGTATTAAAGGATGCTGATCTAGAACATGCGGCTAATAATATAGTAAAAGGAGCTTTCAGTTACTCAGGGCAAAGATGTACAGCATTAAAAAGAGTTCTTGTATTAGAAAGCATTGCAGATCGACTAGTAGATCTTATAACTGAATATGTATCAAAATTAAAAGTAGGAAATCCTTTTGATGATGTAACAATAACACCACTCATCAACAATAAGGCGGCTGATTTTGTTCAAGGGTTAATTGATGATGCTATAGATAAAGGTGCAACATTAAAAATAGGTAACAAGAGAGAAGGAAATCTATTATATCCAACTGTATTTGATAATGTCACAACTGATATGAGAATCGCATGGGAAGAACCTTTTGGGCCAGTACTTCCTATAATTAGAGTAAAAAATATTGATGAAGCTGTTGATATAGCCAATGCATCTGAATATGGATTACAATCTTCAATCTTCACTAATGATATAGATGATGCGTTTCATATCGCAAGGTTATTGGAAGTGGGTACAGTTCAAATAAATAATAAAACAGAAAGAGGACCTGATCATTTCCCATTCTTGGGAGTAAAATCATCAGGTATGGGTACACAAGGTATCAGGTATAGTATTGAGGCAATGAGTAGACCAAAAGCGATTGTTGTAAATCTTAGGGAAAGAAGCGATAAAGTAGGACAGGTTAAATAATAGAGTTAGGAATGTGAGGGCTATTAACAATTATTAATTATAGCCCTTTTTTCTATATAATCCTTTACAAAAGAATTAAAAAAGTGTAAAATAAAAAATATACAGACCGACAGTCGGTTTGTTGTCGGAAGGAGGTTTATATGGATTTAAAACAGAATATAATAAGAACGGCATATAAACTATTTGCTGAGAAAGGTTATGAAAAGACAACTGTATCAGAGATAATTGAGTCAGTAGGAAGTTCTAAAGGTGGATTTTATCATCATTTCAAATCAAAAGATGAAGTTCTTGAAGCAATAACCATTAATTATATAAAAGATTTAGTCAGATATTATGAAAAGATGCAAGAAAAAAATGTTGAATCCACAATTGAATCATTAAATAATGTTTTTATTACCATCAATAAATGTAAAGCAAGCAAGATAGAAGAATGGCCAGAGATTGGTAAGATATATTCTTTTAAAGGAAACAACACTATTTTGAGAAAGATGGCAGAAGAATTTGAAATAGTTACAACACAACTTTACAAAAAATTGATCATACAAGGCAATGAAGAGGGTATATTCAATGTAAAATATCCAGAGTATTTAGCAGGATTATGGACGAGAGAATTAATAAGAATTTATGGTATTATACCTCAGATTATTATGTCAAAGGATGAACAGAAATATGTTGAATTCACAGAATTACTTGAGTTCAGTGAAGAATTAATAAATGGTGCATTAGGTTTTGATACAAATAAGATTAAGATAAAAGAGGAAGCATTGTCTTATGTAAAATATTGCAGAGATCAACTCAGTAAACAGGATAATTAAAAGGGAGGTAGTTGAATGATAGAAGTTAAAAATCTCACACAGATCTATAAGAGTGGAAAAGGTGTCTTTGATTTGAACTTCACAATTAAGGAAGGAGAAGTTTTTGGCTATATTGGTCCTAATGGTGCTGGAAAAACAACAACCATAAGAAACCTGCTTGGGTTCGCCAATCCAACAAAAGGCAGTGCAGTAATTAATGGAATCAATTGTCGAAAAGAAGCGGCAAAACTTCAAAATACTATTGGTTATCTTCCAGGAGAGATTACTTTCTTTGAGAATATGAAAGGTATGGAATTCCTTAGATTCATGTGTGAAATGCGTCATACCAAGGATTTATCAAGACGTGATGAGCTTATAGAGCTATTTGAATTAGATACAAAAGGTAAAATAAAAAAGATGTCAAAAGGTATGAAACAGAAATTAGGGATAGTGACAGCATTTATGCATGACCCATCTATATATATCTTAGATGAACCAACAAGTGGATTGGACCCTCTCATGCAGAATTTATTTATGAATCTATTGGATAGAGAAAAAGAAAGAGGTAAAACAATAATGATGTCTTCACATATTTTTGAGGAAGTTCAAAGAGTTTGTGATAGAGCAGGCATCATAAAAGATGGTAGAATTGTTGCTGTTGAAGATGTTCAATCTCTTAATGCTATGAAACAGGAAACTTTTATCATTAGATTATCTAACAAAAATGATGTAAGTAAGCTTATGAATAATAAACTGGATGTGAAAAAAATAACAGATAAAAAGGTTAAAATTACAGTAAATAACAATTACAAGGAGTTCTTCAAGATTTTATCTGATTGTAGTGTGATTGGATTAGAAGCTGAGCAACAATCACTTGAAAATGTATTTATGAAATACTATGGGAAGGATGGTGTTACTCATGAATAAGACATTGTTCAAAGCAACATTCAAGGCAAATTGGGGTATAGGATTATTTTTTACGCTTTTCATACTTATGTATGTAACTATAAGTATAGTTATGTTTGATCCTGATAGTGCAGAAACAATAGAAAGTATGCTGGCATTGATGCCTGAGGGAATGTTAAAAGCCTTTGGATTTGATAATCTAGGTACGGATTTAACTGGTTATCTTGCACATTATCTTTATGGATTTATTTTTCTAGTATTTCCAATGATATATACAATAATCATAGGTAATAAATTGATTGCAAAACATGTTGATAATGGATCAATGGCTTATATATTAACAACACCTAATACTCGTATTAGAATAGCTGTAACTCAAGCTGTTTATCTGGTAAGTAGTATAGCTGCCATTTTCATAATAAATGTAGGTATAGGTATTGCTATTAGTGAATCCATGTTCGGAGGACATCTTGATATAGGTAAATTCATTGCTCTAAATTTAGTGACTTATCTAGCCACAATGGTTGTCAGTGGTATAGTATTCTTATTCTCATGTTTATTCAATGAATCAAGAAATGCTCTTGCCTTTGGAGGGGGAATAGCAGCTTTATTCTTGATATTTAGGATGCTCATGGGAATAAGTGAAGATATATCATGGTTAAAATATTTCACTATTTATTCATTTGTAGATATTGAAGAAATCTTAAGCAGTTCAAGCTATGCTGCTATGACAAGTTTGATTTTATTAGGTATAAGCGGTATACTTTACTTTGCAGCGATAATTATTTTTGACCGTAGAAGTCTATCAATATAAAAATTAGCAAAAGTTATAGGGGCTGTAGGATAATATTTTATTTACAGCCCCATCTTAATTAGGATAATAAATTATTGACACATATTACAAACTATAGTATATTAATAAATAACAGGTGATTTTTAATGCAGATAAAAAAAGATGAAGTGAAAAACGCTATTATTAAAAGTGGAGAAAAAGAATTTTTGGAAAAAGGATATGAGAAAGCTTCTATTAGAAAAATAGTAAAGCAAGCAGGAACTACTATTGGTAATTTCTATAACTATTTTGATAATAAAGAGGCTCTATTTGAGGTACTTGTAAAAAATGAATATGACAAGTTCATATATTTTATCCATAATCATGATAAGATAGAAAGACCTGATTATTTATGGCAAATATCTAATCCGTCAAAGTGGAGAGTAGTACTTTCAGAACTCTTAGGTAAAGTGGTTCCTAATTTTGGTATAGGTTTGATTATATTATTAGATTGCAGCGAAGGTACCAAATTCGCTAATTGCAAGAATGAGTTGGTTAATCTTATTAAAAACCATTTTATTGAGCATATGGAGAAATATAATAAGGAATACAGTTCTATTGAGATTGGAGATATAATTTCTGAACAGTTGATAGATGGAATTATTAAAATTCTTAGAAATAATAATAATCCTGACTTAAAACATAAATTAATAACTGAATATATCCTGTTCTACATGATTGGAACAATGGGACTTATACGGGACTTCAACTTTTAATTTTTTTATCCTAATAAAGAACACTTGATTTTTATTAAAATTACTTAAATGGAGGACTGTATATGATAATAGCAAATGATTTAATCTTTACATATCCAAAGACCAATAAATTAGCAGTTAACAAAGTGAATTTTCATATAGATAAAGGAGAAATATTTGGTTTTCTAGGACCTAGTGGAGCTGGTAAAACAACAACTCAAAAATTAATCATTGGTTTGTTAAGAGGGTATAGGGGACATATAAACGTACTAGGTAAAGAGAGAAATAAATGGAGCAAAGATTTCTTTGAAGATATAGGAGTGGCATTTGATTTTCCAAATCTATATCTAAAATTAACTGCTAAAGAAAATCTGGATCTTATTGGATCATACTATAAAAATACAAAATCTGATATTAATAATTTATTAGATAGAGTAGGGTTATTGAAAGATAAAGATAAAAAGGTAGAAGGATTTTCAAAAGGGATGAAAATGAGACTTAATTTTATAAGAGCACTAATTCATAGTCCTAAGCTGCTGTTTTTTGACGAACCAACGTCTGGGCTAGATCCCGTCAATGCAAAAATTATAAAAGATATTATATTAGAATTAAAAGGACAAGGAAAAACCATATTTTTGACAACCCATAATATGACTGTGGCAGAGCAATTATGTGATAGAATAGCCCTTATTGTAGATGGTAGTATAAAAGTAATTGATACCCCTAAGAATCTTATGATAAAAAATGGGCGTAATACTATTAAGTTAGAATATGTAGAAGGCAATCGATTAAATACTAAAGAATATGAGTTAGACACAATCAATAGCAACTCAGAATTTTTGAAAATCATTCAGACCAAAAAAATTAAGACTATACATAGTGGAGAGGCTACATTAGAAGATGTATTCATTGATCTAACAGGGAGGAAATTGATATGAGAATGACAGGAGCATTGAAGACAGATTTTAAATTCCAGATGAAGCAGGGATTTTATATTATTTACCTTTTTTTAACTATTATCTATATGGTGATTTTGTCTATGATTTCTAAAGAATTCAAGAATATCATTTTACCGATCATAGTATTTTCAGATCCATCTGTAGTCGGATTTTTCTTTATTGGAGGCATAATCATGTTGGAAAAATTACAGGGAATCATTAATTATATTGTAGTGACTCCTCTTAGTATAAAAGAATATATTTTATCCAAGGTATTTACCTTATCCTTATTGGCGGTTATTGCAGGAGAAGCAATAACTTTTGTCTCCATAAATTCTACAAGTGTCAATAATATAATATTGGCAATAGGTATTTTTATATCATCTGTTTTCTTTATTCTAATAGGTATTATTGTAGTAGTAGGATGTAAAACACTTAATCAATATATGGTTAAGATGATACCATTCCTGATGCTGCTTATAATTCCATGTATTTCTATTGTAGATTTCAAGTTTTCATATATATTGACTGTAATTCCTAGTGTAGCAGGGTTTAGAATCGTATATGGTGCTTTTAATGATTGGAATATTATTGAAGCGATAGGTCTTATAGCATATGTAGTAATTATTGATTATCTTTTATTGCGCAAAGTTGAAAAAATATTTGAAAACAAAATAGTATATGGAGGTTAGAGCAATGATTAGTTGTGAGCATATAAAGGCAGACTATAAGCAGATTTTTAGAGAAAAAATAATGTTCTTGCTTTTTATTTTACCAGTAATATTAATATGTTTGTTGAAAATTTTATTGATAATTACTCCAATCTATACAGAAGAATATTTAAATATTGATGTTACAGATTATCACAGCTATATAATATCTGTAATATTTTTGATGATTCCATCATTGATTGGGACAGTTACAGGGTTTATGATGTTAGATGATAAAGATGGTAAGATATATGAACTTATGTCAGTAACACCTATTGGCAGAAACGGATATTTATATAACAGGCTATCCATCCCAATAATAATTACATTCATATACAGTTTTTTGATAAGATTAGTTATAGGTATAGCTTCTATTAGTTATGGAACAACCTTATTGATAAGTATTCTAATAAGCATACAAACAATAATCATCGGATTAATAATGTTTGATATAGCAGATGACAAGGTAAAAGGATTAACATACGCAAAAGGACTTAATATCATTATGATATTTGGGTTGGCTGACCTATTAAATAATGAATCTGTAATCTATATAGCAAGGTTGTTTCCATCATATTGGATTACAAGGTTAATAAAATCCCCAAGCTTTTCTAATATAATAATGTCATTTTGTATTCATTTATTATGGTTATTCATAATACTAGGCAGATTTTATAAGAAAAAGAAATAAATATTAACATTAATACCATAATATACAGGCAGACCTCTGTTCAAGCAATATATAATATGTTACTTAAACAGAGGTCTGAAATTTTAACTATACAATTAAAATTTATCTTCTTCTTTTTCTTGTGTTGGCTAATTCCATTGTAATATTTTTACCACGGATTCTTGATTGATTCATTTTATCAATAACTTGATTAGCGTATTTTTCTGGTATTTCCACAAAAGTATATTTATCATACATATCAATTGAACCAATGGAGGAACCTTTTATCTTAGTTTCGCCTGCGATGGCACCAACTATATCTCTAACACCTATTTTATGGTTCTTTCCAATATTGACATATAATCTTGACATACCTTTTTCTCTTTTATTGCCATAGCGTTTGGATTTGTTATTTCCTCTGTCATTTCTATCATTATTGTATGGTTGTCTTCTACTGATTTCATAAGACAGATTCATGTTATTTTCTTCTTTTAATTCAAGATTAGACATAAGTAGTGCTGCGGCTATCTTATCAGAAGTATAACCTTTATCGTTAAGTTTGTTTATGATGTTTTCGTATTGTTCCAAATCAGAAGTATTGTCAATAGTAGAAGCTAGTGATTCCATATAGTTATCTATCTTAACAGCATTAACTTTGTTGATTGATGGAATTTTTTTTCTAGGTATATCTTTTTTAATATATCTAATTATATTCGATATTCTCCTAGTTTCTGTTTTAGAAACCAAAGTATAAGAAGTACCTTTTTTACCTGCTCTACCTGTACGACCAATTCTATGGACATAATATTCTTCATTATCTGGCACGTCATAATTAACAACCGCTTCAACATTTTGAATATCAAGGCCTCTTGCAGCAACGTCAGTAGCAACAAGTATATTAATAATACCTTTATTGAATTTGTTTAGTACGCTAAGTCTTACTACTTGATTCATGTCTCCATGTATTTTATCACATGCGTAACCATTGTCTTGTAATAAGTCTGTTACCTCATCAACCTTCTTTTTGGTATTACAGAATATTAATGATAGTTTTGGATGGTACACATCTATCAATCGTCTTAGAACTTCTAATTTATGATGTTCAAGAACATGATAATATCTTTGATCGATAGTATCAGTTGTCAATTCTTTTCTTGTAATCTTAATAAGCTTAGGCTTCTTTTGGTAATTATGAGTAATATCTAAGATACTTTTTGGCATAGTTGCTGAAAAAAGTATAGTTTGAAGATTTTCGTTAGGTATTTTACTTAGTATGGTCTCAATATCTTCTCTGAATCCCATATTAAGCATTTCA